>QNEL01000315.1 GCA_003645185.1 Candidatus Parabeggiatoa sp. nov. 3 | reverse complement strand
TGGGCAGCATAAACACGCTACCCACCCTACAAATTGGTGGGCAGCAAAAACACGCTACCCACCCTACAAATTGGTGGGCAGCATAAACACGCTACCCACCCTACAAATTGGTGGGCAGCAAAAACACGCTACCCACCCTACAAATTGGTGGGCAGCATAAACACGCTACCCACCCTACAAGATATGCCTTACCTATATAGACAGAATGGTGGGCAACCACGTTACCCACCTACATTATTTTTTGGAACTTCCTTCTGGGAATTTTGAATTTAAAACCATCGTCGTACTAATTCAACCTGAAAACGATAACCGTCGTTATCGACTGGCTCAATCAATTCGCGGCGTAGCAATAACGCTAAAGTGGGTTCAAATTCGGTTGGTAATTGGGCCGCTAATTTTTCTCGGCTGATGATTGCGCCTTCGCCGTGAGAGGCGATAAAGCGTAATATGGCTTCTCCATTTTGATCAATTTGTTCTTCCCGAATTTCGGCGAACAGCAATTTACTATGTTCCAAGACGAGAGGAATCGCTGCATCGACATCGGCTACATCGACTGTTAGACGCTTATAAACGGCTTGTTCATCCTTAATCGGCACTATCTCGCCACATAAGGATTGTAGTAGTGCTGGCTGACAACGTGTTAATGTCTTCACTCTTTGAAGTGCTTCTGGGGTGTAGCGTAGCGGAAAATGTTTGATGGGTTGCTCAATCAATTGATGGGCTTCCGCTTCCGATAAGTAGTTCAAGTGTGCAATTTGCACATTGATCATATAGTTTGCCCAGTGCTGTAATTCTTCAAAGGTATGAGCACCTGAAAATAAAAACCGGAATTTGGGGCGATGCTGGATGATATTCCGAAACAGGCCTAATAGCGTGGCCACTTGTAATCGCCCTTCATGGAAAGCGTGATCCAAGGTGATAAATTCATCTAAGGCTAATAGCAGGATTTTGTCCCCTATCGCTTCTTCAATCTCATCTAGCCATTCATCAAAGCGAGTCGCTGGATCGGAGCGCAAAGTGTCTTCGCTTAGTGGGGGTAATGTTAAGTCGGGGTACTGTTTTTGAGCTGACTTACTCATTGCCCGTCCAAGATTGTAAAAGAAACTTAGATGATTTTGAGCCGATGATAAGGGGCCTTGAAAGTCCACAAACAACATGATGAAATTATCGGGTAAGCGTTTGACCAGGTTGTTTAATAATGAGGTTTTACCTGTGCGCCGTTGTCCATAGAGCAACAATGGGGGGCTTGAACGATCCAGTAATAAACGTTCAATCCGTTTATTGACTTTTGGACGAGGAATAAAAACATCTTGACCCTCTTTTAACGGTATGCCTACAATGTAAGGATTGGGTATTTCCTGCACTTCTTCCAGTTTCTTCAGATATGTTTTGACTAGATTCAGCCAAGTCTTTGCTATTACTCCGAAACGTTGTGCTTCAGTCGATTTCTGAGTGGCAAATTTTAAGATGGTTTCCAGTCCAATAAGCATTTCTTTGAATGCGATTTGTTGTTGGTAACTGTTTTGCTTTAGTGCTTGGTTGAGTTTTTGGCTGATTTGAAAAAGGCCTTGTAACCATTTACCCACATCGCTTTCTAATTGATCGCTAACAATCAATTCCTCATGGACTTCTGCAATGTTTTCGATAGTCTGACAAGCTTCCAAACGCTGCATATTGGCCTCAATTTGCGTGGCTTGCACAGCCCAACTTTGTAACCCATTACTCAGTTGCATCATTGCATCTTGTGCAGCGGATTGATTGTGTTTATGAACACTGACTAATAAGCTTTCTAATCCACGTAATGGTAAACGCTGATGTTCGTTCCAAAATGCGGAATGCTGAGACAATAGCTCAACACTACGCTCTGGGTGTCGTTTTTGGGCGCGATAAAGCCATAAATTCCATGCCGATTCAATCGGATAGGATAAAATCGGTAGCCAAGATTTCTGGCTAAATCCCAGTACAAAAAACAACAGGCCCCATAATACCCAATAGATTGAACCCTCTGCCATTAACATCACGCCTAAATAAAGGCCACCACTGCCGAAAATGCCGGCAATGACACCTGCCCTGATACTCGCAAAACGTTGTGCGAGTAAATAGGGTACGGCAAATAAAATGCTAAAGGCTGCGGCATTAACGGTTCCGCCAGTGATGCCTGAGAGTAAACGTTTGATCAAAGTATGCTCTTCCATTTGGCTGACGATGCCCAAAATGAGCGCCATCAACAGGGTTATTAAGCTGCCAAATAATAGGCCCCATTTTAGGGCATCGCGCCAATTCTTTTTTAAATAGCCGCCTAAAAATAGCCCGATTGTGACGGCCATCCCAATGATTTGTGCATAACTTTCAAAGTCTTCTTCCATTTCAGGAAAGAAACTGGCAATGATCCAGCCGACACTCGCACCGATAAGCAGCGTGATAGCGAGCATGATAATACCGACGACAATGGCACTGACAATACCGAGTCCAGTACCAATAACGAAGCTACCCATTTGCCAACTGAAAGTTCGGTGATGGCTTTCTTGATGCCAATGGGTGATCACGCTACCTGCGATACTGAGGGTGAAAATGCCGAGTATAATGGCCCAAGCGTTTTGCTCTGACAATCCAGAACCCAGAAACAGGCCGACTGAAAATCCCCCTAATACGCTAGCCATTAGGGCAAAGGGAAAGGAGATGATAAGAGTACTGAATACGCTGCTAATGAGACATAACACCATACCGTAGCTGACACCTAAGACTAAGTTTGACACAAAATTTTCAGGCAGTTGATAAACCACTTTAACCAGCTCATTATCTGAAATCGTTTTAAGAGAGTCTGGTTCTGAAAGAAGCTGTGCGAAAAACCACGGAATGAGGTGAATCATTGACAACAATAGTCCAATTAAAACGCCTACCAAAAGAGGTAGTACAATATAGGCGAGATATCGTAAACGCCGTAATTTGGGATCATGCTTATAATTGATTGGCACGTCACTGAGTACGAAATTGGGCTGAAGACTGGGGTGAATTTGGCTAATATAGTCTCGCCAAGCTGACGGGTGAAATAATAACCACGCCAGCAATTGAACACTCGCAATGAGTGAGTTGTTATGTAGATAAACTTTAGTAAACATGGTTAATTACCCAAGTTGTTGCGAATTATTGGAGTACAACGGATTAACGGTATAAACGGATTTTTTTTTATGAAGCTGTTATTCGCTATAAACCTATCAGTTACTTTGCTATTTAGCATTCGCTTGTTATTGAAGCAGATATAAAAACGGTTCAATCCGTTTTAAGCCTTCTGCTTTCCAATTGTCAGTGGTTTCACCACTTTCCAAAGCATGTATTCGTTCATCACACAGGATTTGCAATAATGCTGGCCAACAGCCGCTGTTTTGTATGAGCCAATTCGTTTCTTCTGGTGTCAAAGCGTTAGAAAAACTGTTGATCAAATCTTGTGCTTCTATTTCTGTTAAAGGTTTCAAATGAACGGTATGCCCGAAAATATTGAAAAAGGGCGATTCTTTGCGATTATCCTTAGCAATTTGATGAATGGGCTCATGAGCCGTGACAACAAAGCCCAATCTGCCATCCGCGCAATTGTTACCTAATGCGCGCATATTCGACCAAAATATCGCATCTAAGTCAGAGGCTTGTAACCCTGAACCAATTTCATCCATCAAAATCACTGTTGGTTTATCCAACATATCATCAAGTACAGTTGAAAAATTGATCAAATCACACTGTTTGGGTACGGGCAAATTCAGTTGTTTCAAAATGTTGCTCAACAAGCTTTCAGGCTGAGACATGGTGGCTAATTGAAAATCGACAAAGGCGAATTGAAAATCAGTAGGCAGCCAATTGTTCCAGCCTTGAGGTTGTTCGACTCGCAAATCGGCTGCGGGTATTTGATTGACATACTGTAAATACTTTAACAGCGACGTTTTGCCACTGCGCCTGTCGCCAATGATGGCAATATGTTGTAATGCCGCAGGTTGTAGCCATGCCCGGCGAACCCGTTTTAAGACATCTGTGCGTCCAAAAAATTGTGCGGGATGAGAGGTTGGAATGCCAGGCAATGCCAAGGATTCAGGTTTTTCAGGTAATTCATGTATGACCTGTGTGTGTATTTTTAACCTCGAATTGCGGGGCCGACACCCGGCCGACAAAAGCAATTGATCTCCGTCATCATCCGTTAATTTTAAAGTGTTAATGATTTCCACGACGTTTTCACATCGCGGATTAGTCACATCTTCATTAATCCAACGATTGACGCTGATGGGCGCAACACCAATTTTCTTAGCCAGTTTGTGGCTGTTAAAAGACTTGTCGTGCATAAATTGAGCAAGCAATCGCCCAAAACTATGTGTAAAATCTTTGTTCATTACGAATTCTCCGTAGCGAAAAAACAGGGGCAATAATATAGCGTTTTTTAAAACATTTTAAGTCACATTTAAGAACATTCTAGGTGGCACATTTAATGTGACACCAGAGGAGTATGCCTATTTAATTTAATATGAAACATATTAAGTCACATTTAAGGACATTCTAAGGTGGAACATCAAATGTCACACCAGAGGGAGTATTTGTATTATTTGTATTTAATAAATACAAAAACGGTTCAATGCGTTCTAATCCATCCGTTTTCCAGTTATCAGTGGTATCACCATCTTCTAAGGCAAACAAGCGCGCATCACAAAGCAGTTGTAATAAGGCTGGCCAACAACCACTTTGTTGTAATATCCAATCGATATCGGCCTCGGTTAATGCGTGAGAAAAACTGTTGATCAAATCTCGTGCTTCTGTTTCCGTTAAGGCCGTGAGATGTGCGCTATCTCCAAAAATCGTGAACAATGATGGATCTTGATCACATTCTTGAGCTAATATTTGGATGGATTTCGGCGCGGTAATGACGAGTCCAAGTTTTCCATTCATACCGCCATTGCCATTTGTTTTGGTTAAGGCTAATAAACCTGACCAAAAGTGCCCATCTAGCGCAGGCGCTTGTAAGCCCCTACCGATCTCATCCATTAAAATGATTGTCGGTTTGTTCAAATGCTTAGCCAAGGTTGTTGAAAACTGAATCAAATCACACTGTTTATGGATTCGTACACCTAGTTGTTCTAATATTGAGCTCAACAACGTTTCTGGTTTAGACATCACGGCCATTTGAAAATCAACAAACACAAATTGAAAATCATGAGGCAACCAATCCTTCCAGCCTTGAGGTTGTTCAGAACGCAAATCTGTTTGCGGTGTTTGAGTAAGATAGTACAAATATTTCAACAACGATGTTTTTCCACTACGTCTATCCCCAATGACGGCAAGATGGCGTAATGCCGACGGTTGCCGCCAAGCCCAGCGGATTTTTTTCAAAACCGCGATTTGTCCAAAAAACTGGCAAGGATGGGTAATCGGAATACCAGGAATGGGGATCGGTTCAGGTTGTTTCACTTCAATGCGCGTTTCGAACTGCTCTTGATCAGTAGATGGGCTATCCGTTTCAATTGTGTCAATGGCATCAATTATTATGCCGCTAATCGGATCCAATCTAACTGGCGGCGTACAGCCTGCCAATAAGAAAAATTCGTATTGCCGTTCAGGGGAGAGTTTTAAAATCAAAGCCAGTTCTGCCACGTTTTCACAAGCAGGCCTTTTAACCACACCATCTCGCCAACGTGTCAGGGTAATTCGCGCCACGCCCAATTTTTGAGCCAACTCGCTGTTGTTAAAACCGTTTTCCGCTCTGTAGAGATCGAGCAAAACGCCAAACTGATAACATCCAACCAAGGAGAATAATTCGTTTCGCTGCTCATCATTCAATTTAAAAACACTAACGAGTTTGATGACGTGATGGCATCCAGGATTTTTGATCTCGCCATTTAGCCAATGCTCAAGTGTTTCAGGGGTAATATCAATTTGACTGGCTAACTCATTGACCATTAAGCGATTGATTTTCATATATCGAAACAACAATTCTCCAAAACTACGTTTTCTTTGTGGAAAATCTGTGTTCATGATGAACCTCCACGTCATTCGTGAAAAAAGTGATCATAGTGATTTTTGAATACATATCATGTCACATTAACATAGAACATCATTGTACTCGAAACCTCAGAGAAAAAGAGTTAGAATAAAAAGTTTTGCTAAAGAACTGTGCAATAGGATTTGAGATGGACTCGGTGAAACATTGTGAAACGCTGTGTACTGTGTTTTGAAAAAAAGCGACTGCACATGGGCATAGCTTTTCACTTAAGAAGTTTTGCGCGCAAAACTTTATTTAGCTTCGCTGGCCTTTAAAAACACGTTTCGCGCCAAAAGTTTTGCGCGCAAAACTTTTTTTGCTAGGGAGCCCTACAATGCCCTAAACTCTAAAAAATTATTTTGTAAATCAATGACTTGTATTAAATAGGTATAAAGTCTAATGTTAGGATTAAACAATGAAAGTGATTATTCTTGCAGGCGGTCATGGTACTCGCCTTGTGGAAGAAACTGAAAATCTACCCAAACCGATGATTGAGATTGGAGGTAGACCCCTATTATGGCATTTAATGAAAATGTGTTGTGCCCAAGGTTTTAATGAATTTATTATTGCTTTAGGCTATAAAGGCCAAATGATTAAACGTTATTTTCTACACTATCGCCAATTGGAATCTGATTTACAGATCAATTTAAAAACGGGAGCTATCCACACCTTGGAGGATCCTTGTGAAGATTGGATAGTGGATTTGGTGAACACTGGACGTAATACGATGACAGGGGGAAGAGTTAAACGTCTGCGTCATTTGATTAATGACACCATTATTTTGACTTACGGTGATGGCTTGGCTAATGTTGATCTCAATCAATTAGTGGCCTACCATCGGGCTCATGGTAAATTGGCAACCGTTACGGCGGTTTTACCACCTGCTTCACGTTTTGGTCAACTTGAATTTGACGGCAAACATGTGACTTCTTTCCAAGAGAAACCGAATCAGCCAAATACTTGGATCAATGGGGGATTTTTTGTCTTAGAACCGGCGGCCCTTGACTATATTGAAGGCGATTTAACCAGTTGGGAACGTGAGCCCTGTCAAAAATTAGCTCAAGATAAACAATTGATGGTATTTCACCATCAAGGCTATTGGCAATGCGTAGACATTTTGCACGAACTGAGACAATTGCGTGAACTTTGGAACAACGGGCAAGCACCTTGGAAAATGTGGTAAGCGCCTTGGAAAATTATCAATCAGGGGCAACCACAAGGGATTGCCCCTACCAATAGAATTGAGCCCCTTGATCTTAACATCCAACAATATGAATAATCTTTCCAGCGACTTTTTTGGTTTTCCAAAAAATCTTCTTTTTCCAAGAGGGCCGCTTGCGTCGATCAAAAACGATAAGCCAACCTTCGTTTAAATCCAGTTGATCCATATAGTCGGATAATTGCTTGATTCCTTCGCTATAAGTTTGATCACTATAGCGCAATTTTAATTCAATGGGATAATGGCCATCTTGATAATGAAGACATAAATCAAGCCGTCCCTTTCCAGAAGCCATTTCTCTTGAAATCTGACCACCACTATTGATTACCCTTTGTAAAAAAGCTTGTAGAATCAAATGAGGCGCGGCCTCTTGATATTGATATTTGTTCACCCAAATCTCGCTGTTTTTACGCCAAAAGGCTTGAAAATCAGAAAGCAGTTGTTTCATGTCTAGCCCATTTTCTTTAATATAGGCAGGTGCTTCAAGTGGAAAACCCTTATCTTTCATTGCCATTTGTGACTGGGAATTTAAGGTGCGAATAATCACATCAGCATAAATCGAATTAGCGGGTAGAATATGTCCCGAAACTTCACGTAATAATCCCAAATCCAGTACATATTGGTAATCATCATCTAAAACACTATATCCGTTGCTTTCTCCAAGAATCACCGGTTCAAGAATGCGTTGGACTCGTGCTTCGGTTAAGCGTTCCATCAGGCTGTCAATATGGGTATCTCGCCTTTTGATGATCGTTTGGATGGCTTTATCAATCTGTTCCAGTTGAATCAAATGGGAAAACTCGTTATTCAGCATTTTGACCACAATCTCATTCGCAATCGCATTGACTAACCAAGGTTGGCCTTGGGTATTGTCATAGACTGTGTCAATGAATTGGGGTGGAAAAAGTTGTCCCGTTTGTTCGGTATGTTGAGCATAGAGTCTTTTGATCTCTTCTTGATTGAAATTTCGCAAGGTCAAATTCTCAGAAACAATATTAAAGGGACTGGCACTCCCTAATGTTTCTCGTTCTTCACGGATTTTCCCTTTATAATCCCTGATATTTCGCATCCCAACCAGAGCGACAGACTGCACAAAGGGAATATCATAACGATTCACATACCCATCACGTAATTGGCGCAAAAAAGAAATCATAGTGCCATTGGACAAGCAATCAACTTCATCAAAGAAAATGACCAAGGGTTTGTCTAAGCTTTGGCAAAAATAGGTGAGTGCTTCTCTTAAAACGGTATTGAAATCTGCCTCATTCACTTGATCGGCAAAAGGATATTTGCTTAAGTGTTGATGAAATTTGCATTGGGTTTTCATGACCCTCAAAATGGCCGGTATGCCTTTTTCTGACTCAGTGATGCCTTGTACGCTTTCAAGGGAACAATATAAGGCGTAATAATCCCCTTGTTCATTCAATCGTTGCGTTAATTCAAGTAATAATGTCGTTTTGCCCGATTGACGTCCCGCATGAATGACAAAATAGTGTTTTTTTTCAATCAGCTCAAGCAAACCTTCACATCGTTCTTGGGCCGACAACATGTAGTGTTCAGCCGGGTGACAAGGCCCGGCAATATTAAAGGTTTTTTTCATATCAGTGATCAGTTATCAGCTATCAGTTATCAGTTATCAATACATTGATATTCACTATTGGAAAGGCCAACTTATGTATACTGTTCACCATTTCACGCAAAAGTTGCGCGCAACTTTTGCGTGAAATACAATTTGCGCTTTTGCTGTTAGTCACCTTTAGGTGACTTGAGCTTTTAGACAACTGCTTTCACGCCAAAGATTTTGCGCGCAAAATCTTTTTCACGCTAAAGTTTCGCGGAGCGAAACTTTAGCGTGAAAGCGTGAAAAGCTGTTGGCTTTAAATAAAAAGTAATAGCGACCTTATGATGATGCTAAGTATATCTGACAAACTATAGAAAATTTTGTTAATTAGTGTTTGAACGAAAACCTTTTTCTTTACGGCGAACACAGAGT
>QNEL01000314.1 GCA_003645185.1 Candidatus Parabeggiatoa sp. nov. 3 | reverse complement strand
TCATCACAAATATCCCCCACACCATCATTATCAGCATCGGCCTGATCTGGATTCTTCTTCAATGGACAATTGTCATTGACATCATCCTTCCCATCATTGTCGTCATCATTGTCGCTGACATCACCGATACCATCACCATCGGTATCTGTTTGATCCGGATTAGGGACTAATGGGGAGTTATCTTCATCATCTGGCACACCATCACCGTCGTCGTCAGTATCGCAAGCATCACCAATACCATCGCCGTCGGTATCTTTTTGATCCTGATTGGCAACTAATGGACAATTGTCACTCTCATCCAACACCTCATCATCGTCATCATCCAGATCCTCCACAGTGGTAAAATCGCGCGTTGCTGAGGGTGTATCACCCGTATTATTGTGAGCGACAACTGCCCAATAATACTTAGTGCCTTCCGCCAACCCGCTGACGCTCTGTGATGTTGCAGTTAGACCACTTTTATCATAGAACGGACTACCCAAATCTCTTTGAGCCGAGACAATTAGCCGGTATGAATCAACATCGTTGGCAGCTTCCCATGAAAAAGTAGGTGATGTGACCACATTGGTTTTTCCCTGTACTGGAGAAATTAATGCGGATATACCAGGCGGGAAAGCAGTCTCGTCTTTGGCGGTAAAATGCCAAACTTCAGACATTGCTTCACCATTGGCATTGCTGGCAATCACTGCCCAGTAGTAAGTCGTATTCGCAGTTAAAGGAATTGTAGACGTATAGGAAGTCGTCGTGAGAGCCGAAACATCAATGACGGGTGAAGTTAACCCGGAATCATTATCGACTTTCAAGCGGTACTTATCGGCATATTTAGTCGTTCCCCATGAAAATTCTGGGGTTAAATGCGCCTCTTTGTTCTTGACCGGCCCGGTGAGTGCCGGAACGGCTGGAGGAGAAGTATCCTTAAGGCCCAGAAAAACGCCATCATAAGGCGCAGCGTCATTCTTATCGTAGCTGCCACCATTCGGTGTAAACAATATAACAGAACCACTGTCCACAGAAACCTTATTGTAGGAATACAAAACCCCACCACTCCCATTGGCATTTTCCAAGCCAATGGTTGCATCATTGCCATGGTTGCGATCTTTGTTGGCCAACAAAGCACGAAATTGGATTTGGATATTGTTGCTACCCTCGTACAAAATCGCTTGAAAAGTACCCATAGGAATAGGGTCTCTGTAAAAACCCATGTCCGTCCACTGCACAACCAATCGACGATTAGGGGCCGTGCCGATGGTTCGATAGTAGAGACGTGATTTTTCACTTTTTTTAGCGGTCACATCGTCCCAGAATGCCCCAATATAGTTATTAGGGGAGTCGGAGTTGGGAATAGTGGTATTCTTGTACTTCACATCCCCTTCACCAACTTCACCAAATAAAATTAGCCCATTGGACGAAATATAAAAACGAGTGTAGTTGTTTCCAAAGAATGTGAATGTAAAGCCAATGGGCAATGCGCCACTCCTCTTATCATCACCATCTAGGTTGGTGTCTATTCCCTTGTAATATATCTCCGGCGGAATATCGGCAGCATAAGCCGGTGGTAATAGGAACAGAGGCACCGTTAGCCCCAAAAGCCTAATTGCCAGCGTTGTGGTTTTCATCATATTTATTATCATATTTATTATTATTCCGTTGATTATTGCAAATTGCTGATTAAAACAAGAAAAGGGTGAACATTTTTGAGAAAAATCGGGTGTGTTGAAATTGATAACCATGATAACCATTTGCCGCTCCCTTTTTTGATAGCTTACAAATTATTCAGATTAAAACGCTTCTATAAAATATTAAAAAATCAACAGATTAATTCAATCGGGTTCAAAGGATAAGCGGGACACACTCGAAAAATCACCTCAAATTTAACACCCCAGGTTAAACAGGGAAGCTTGGCGGCATGACTCCCGCCTCGCTCCCTAAGAACCGCACGTACCAAGAGTCTTTAGACTTTCCTAGTGTTTCGGGAATGAACAAAGTTCATTCCCGAAACAAAAAGTCCAAATCTAACCCGTGCGAAGTCTAATACATGCAACGAGGGATGAGATAGTGGGAATAGCGAGTTGATCGTGTTTACGTGCTCGCAAGACCCACCCGATATCTCACCCTTGCAACGCTCGCTAAGTACTGAACCATAAATTTTCAGGTATTAAAAAAAAACAGCAAAGGGCAATCCCTTGCTCATGCCCTTTGCTGTAAAATACCTGTTTATTTGTGGTTCAGTACTTAATCGCGAATAACCAAAACACATACCGTATTTGGGTTACCATGCCAATTGACCAATCCTACTTGCGCCTTATTGTCGGTCTTATTAATATGGTCTGGATTACACGCCTCATCACCGCAGGTGTATTCCGCATCGATGAAATAACAAGGATATAACCCCATGAAATGTTGCTCCCCACTATCAGCATCAATACCATTATTGTTGATCGGTGCTCCCACATTCCAATGTTTAGTCGCTTGATTATAGACTAAGGTGGCAGGACCACGTAAAATCACCCGATCTTTAGTAGCAGCATTAACCTCTTTTTTACCAAGGGTAATACTACAACCAGATTCGTCGGCGCAAAAGTCAAGAAATCTTTCCATGTCTATGGTAACTGTAGTATTAAGAGAACTTGGCTTTGTCAACACATAAATAACAGGTTGTTCAAACTTCGCCGTACATTCCATGTCACTGGTAATGGTGAACGAATCTTGGCAACCACCGCTCCAGCTAACAAACTGATAAGGGGCATTCCCTAATGCATTCAGTGTCACGCTATCACCTTTTCTAAAGGTGGCACTGCAAGTATCAGTGGGACAATTGATACCACTGCCAGTCACGGTTCCGTGGGTAGGACTGGTGATAGTCAGTTTAATGGAAGCTTGTTCAACTTGCTTATCGACTTCAGTTGCAGTGCTGGTAACTACTGCTGAGATAAGCTCTTCAAATTTCCCGAGCGAGGTAACCTCTCCAGATGCCCAATTAAACGTGCCACCTGTTTCATCAGCGATGCTTTTGTAAATGGCTTTATCGGCAGCTTCATTGTCGCAACTATCGAGCAACATTACCTGGACTTTGACCTTTTGTTGTTGCGCTTTAGCAATTGCGGCTGCGGCATCTTTATGCGGAGAAGACGCGGTTACCAAAATGATTTGACCATTTGGCCGGATATGTTCTAAAGCAGATTCCAAACCAGCAACCGACGCATTTGGGCAATCATCACCACCAGCAGGTTGGAGGCCACGAAGCCAACCAATGACTCGCCCGATGTTGTCAGTAACAACACGGCTAACCGCTTCATCTTTGAAGGTGATCAACTCGACAGTGGGTAAATTAACCGGACCTTCGCCTTCATTATCAAACTGGTTTATCAAAAAAGTTTCCAGTGCATTAGAAACCATGATGAGTTTACCAGTCATCCTCGCGGTATCTTCAATAACCACTGTCATATCTGATTTTTCATCACCACGAGGAGGCGTGATGATTTCTTCTTCTTCTTCTCTTACCCCTACGCGAATTTCTGCCACCGCCGTTACCTTAGAATCACCTTGCGATGTTGCTGTGACAGTAATGATATCTTCGGCACCACTTGCTTCAGGCAACGTGACATAAAATCTTAACTTAATAAAATTATTTTTCTGAAGGGGGCCGCGATAAATCGTGCCATGCTTCAAGCAGTTTAAGTTGCCCAAGTTGCCCAAGTTGCTAAAAGGATTACAAATGAACAGATGAACTTTTGAACAAAACTATAAAACTGAACAGCTAATGTTCATGCCAGTTTTGAGTTTTACTGGTATTAACATCTATAGGTAGTATATTCTCCCTTTTGATTGTTAGGTGGTTTTGATAAATAAGTGGCGGTTTTGAGTGGGACGCATTCCCATTTTTGGGTCAATGACCCAATGAGTCTGGCAAAAAAAAATTTTACCACAAATAATTGGGGTCAGAGTAAAATTAATTCCATCGAAACACACAATAGCATCCATCAGTCAGACGAACCAATAGGCTGAATGCTCTTATGTAAACCACACAACCAACTTGACTCTAATATCAATAGAGTCAGCAGCATAAGCCAATTCAATTAACAGCTATCTTAAAATCACCTCTATTTTGGTGATGCCCATAGTATAAGCAATGTGTATGCCAATTATTAAAATATATTTAATTTCAAGCAGTTATAAAAATACGGTTCTCAAAATTCACCTCAATTCACCTCAATTCACCTCAATTCACCTCAAAATTTATGTCGGGTGGGTTTTGTATTTTTGTTGCCCACCATCTTAAATGTAGGGGGCCGGTAACGTGTTTTTGTTGCCCACTCATTTAAAAAAAAGTTCAGTTTGTTTCCGTGTTAATTATATATATGCCAAAAAACGTTATGATGTCAACATTTAATTAATGCGTTGAACTTGAGGCGGTATTTTCGCCTTGTATAGGCTCATTGTAAACCATTGTCGCAAAATCAATTTGGAACGAAGGCTTCGCAAAATCAATTTTGCACTCCAAAAAAGCCGCAAAATAAATTTGGCACTCAAAAAAAACCGCAAAATCAATTTGGCACTCCAAAAAAGCCGCAAAATAAATTTGGCACTCCAAAAAAAGCCGCAAAATCAATTTGGAACGAACAAAAAGCCGCAAAATAACATGCATTCAAAAAACCGCAAAATAAATTTGGAACGAACAAAAAGCCGCAAAATAAATTTTGCACTCAAAAAAAACCGCAAAATAAATTTGGAACGAACAAAAAGCCGCAAAATAAATTTGGAACGAACAAAAAGCCGCAAAATAAATTTTTCAGTCAAATAATTTGTACTTCATTCAATCGGGAAACGCTATAAGTTCATCAAAAGAAGTTTCTGTTCATATAGACAACTCAATTTTGGCGATAACCGAGTTGATTATCAAAATCGGCGAATCAGAAATCTGGTTTTTCAAAAACATTCATTAATACTCGTACCATGACTAATTAGAGATATCTTAAATAGCGAATGGCATTTTCACAGTTCAAATTCCTGATCGCCTGTTTTATCTTAATCAATATATACTTGTAAAAAGTATAGGGTAATTAAGAATAAAGCATTCAGATTGGCAAGTAGCGATGTGTCAATTTTGCCCCGACTTGGGTTACGATGCCCTATTAGATAACCGCAATGTTTGTGCCAATTTTATAAGTCTTTAAATTTCAACAAGTTAAAAATTGAGTTTATCAAAATTCTACGCAAATTCTACGCAATTCTACGCAAATTCATCGTCACATCTTATACTCAACACGGGAATAAACTTTCAGGCAAAAGTTTCGCGGAGCGAAACTTTTGCCTGAAAAACTTTTCTAATGAGGATGCTGGGCAAATATTTTGCCCTTTTTGCCCGACATAAAAGTTTTTCACGCAAAAGTTTTGCGCGCAAAACTTTTGCGTGAAAAGTTGTGCCCGCGTGCAGTATAATAAAAAGTTTATCAAAAAATTGAACAATAGAACGTTTTTTGCGCGCCCATTTTTGTGAGTTTCCAAACACGATTTCGCATCTGATATCGTTAAACACTTTTTAATTTATTATCTTGTCGAATCAATGTATTATGAATTGGGTAGTCATGCAATGTGGGTAATATGATAGAACGCTGATGATGTTGATTATGGCCTGATCTGCGCTGATTTTCATTAGACTCGGCACGGGAATAAACTGAACTTTTTTTTAAGAGCGCATTCCCAAAAAAAAGGCTCATTCGCAAAATAAATTTGGAACGAAAAGCTAAAGCAAAATAAATTTGGAACGAAAAGAGGGCCGCAAAATAAATTTGAACGAAAAGAGGGCCGCAAAATAAATTTGAACGAAAAACGGGCATTCAAAATTTATCTTGATGACCCTTTTTTTAGGAATGCGCCCGGCGCATGAGTCCTTAACATTTAGCTTCGCCTCTCTTCGGTTCACGCTAAAGTACAGCGAAACTACGCATCGAAATGTGAAATTAAAAATAGCCTCCGGTTTTCGCGCAGCGAATTTTAATTCATAACTTATTGATTTAAAAAGAGAAATTCAGATATTTAAGTGTTTGAATAGACACAGTAACTATAATTTATTTCAAAAACAATTTTTTTATTATTGGCGAAGGTATTGTAAATAGGTGTGTTTTTGAATCGGATTTGCAAACTGATAGGTGGTAAGCCCACCCAATGAGCCCAGTGCTAACATCTGTCGTTTATTTTATAATCAAAAAATCGCTTTAGACATTACTCAATATCAAGAATAGCGATGTTTTGATAACGGTCCATTGATAACTGATAACAGTTGATGAAAACCATACGTGAACAAATTATAGAACGGGTGATTGCCCAGCTTGAAAATATTTCGACTGCTCAGGGTTATCACAATAACATTGGTGTAGGCCGTGTTTATCGTCAGGAATCTGTTTTTGAAAAAGGCTTGACACCGGCATTGTCAGTGTGGGAATTATCAGAAAGCCGCGAACGTAATAGCTATGGCGGTACTGTGCGGCAGTTGACTATCAAAGTCGAAGGGGTTGTACTGGTTACTGGGAATAAACATCAGGCAAAAGCCAGTAATGAACTCTTGGGAGATATAGAAAAAGCCCTGATTATGGGCGATACCAGCTTAGATGAATTGATTGAAGATATTCAGGATATAGCGGCTGAGATTATTCAATTGCCCCTGAACAAATCACTGCCTTACTTAGCATTGGACACAAGCACTGATATTGCCCATTTGCCTATAGGGAGGAAATTAGCAGGGGCTGCAATCGATTTTGAAATTCAGTACACGACTGAATGGGGCGATCCTTATACGCAGTGAATTGGCGCTTAATGGTTAATGCAAAACTTCACGATTGTTTTGTTCTTGTAGAGACGCGATGCCTCGCGTCTCAAATGCCTCGCCTCTCAAATAAATGCCTCGCCTCTTTAATAGACATTATACCGATTTATTTAATAATTTGAATTAAAAATTTCATATAAATCAATGAGTTAGCTTAAATAGGTATAAACTCTAATGCCTCGCGTCTCTACTATACTGCACATGGGCATAGCTTTTCACGCAAAAGTTTTGCGCGCAAAACTGTATTTCACGCTTTCACGCTAAAGTTTCGCGAAGCGAAACTTTAGCGTGAAAAGTTGCGCGCAACTTCTTAAGTGAAATGTGAAAAACTTTTTGATATCGATTTGGTGGGCTTTAAAAACACGTTTCGCGCCAAAAGTTTTGCGCGCAAAACTTTTTTTGCTGCCCCACCCTACATAAAAGTTATACTATACTGCACATGGGCATAGCTTTTCACGCAAAAGTTTTGCGCGCAACTTCTTAAGTGAAATGTGAAAAACTTTTTGATATCGATTTGGTGGGCAACAAAAACACGTTACCCACCCTACAATTCCCTAAACTCATTTTTAAAAAAGTTAAGTTTATTACCTCGTTGAGTATATCCAACGTTCGCGAGGTTGTTTCGTAGAGACGCTTCGCGAAAGCGTCTCTACTCTCAAAGCATGTATCCAGCGTTCGCGAGGTTGTTTTGTATCAAAGAGACGCATTGCAATGCGTCTCTACTAATGTCTCATTTTACAGCGGTTCACTCACAACGATTTTAGGCAGTTTCTCACTTGGAAATTGTATTCGGGCTGCCATAGCCGGATTCATATAAACCGTTTCCGCGTCATCGACTAACATGACATATTTAATCCCCATTTGTCGCGCAATTCGATGCCAATCGGGCAAACCCGCTACACTTAAAGCGGTTGATGCCGCATCGGCCAGTACACCACTGCGATCTATCACGGTTACTGAAGTTAAACCTTGTACCGGCCAACCCGTGCGCGGGTCGAGCAGATGTGAATAGCGTACTCCTTCAGATTCTCGAAAACGTTCATAATCTCCAGAAGTCATCACACTTTCTTCACCACTCACTGAACACGCAGCTAAAACGCCTTTTCCGCTTGGATGTCGAATGCCTATTAACCAGGGTTGTTCCCCTTTTTGCCCTATCGCTTTCAGATCGCCACCCGCATTGATAATGGCATTATGTATCCCCAGAGAACGTAATTTATCAATCGCTAAATCGACAGCGTATCCTTTGGCAAATGCCCCAAAATCGAATTGCACGGCCCGATTGCGTGAAGTCACTTGCTTGCCATCAATCTCAATATCGTCCAGACTGGGTGCCAATGCGACTAATTCAGCAATCTTTTCCGCAGGAGGTACGGCATGATGATTGTCTAAATCATCCTGATGAAATCCCCATAAGGCGATCAATTGTCCAATCGCGGGATTAAACAGGCCATCACTTTGATCTGAAAAACGTTTTGCCTGTACCAATAGGGGCAATAAGCTGGCCTGTTGAACGTTCCAAGTTTGCCCTGTAGCAATGGCTTGGTTTAAATCCGTCAAAGGGCTAGAATGCCAAGCGTGCCACTGATGGTGTTGTGTTTGAAAATCCGTCGAAATGGCATTGATAGCCTGATGCGCTCGTTTTTCAGAAACGCCCCAAATAGTCATGTCTACCCAAGTTCCAAAAACATATCTGTGTTGTTGGAATCGTTGCTCACGGTTTACGGTTAAAAATAAAGCGAGGATAAGCAGTAATCCAGCTAATAGAATTAATATTGCCGTTCGTTTTCTCATATCTTGATTATCAAATTATCAGATCAACTCTCATATCAATTATCAATTATCAATTATCAATTCTTTGTACAGGACAAAAAAATTATTTTGCTGGCCGGAATGCCTGTTATTTTGCCTGCCTACGTGAAAACTTTAGTTTGCTAGTTTTCGTTCCCATTTATATTTTTTTGTCCTGTACATAGCAATCAATTATCGCAAAGTTTGAATTAAAGGCTACACTCTTTCTTTTATTATACTGCCCACCGCCACACAAGCTCCTTTTGCTTTTTGTAAAAGTCCTTGCCGTGCTATTTCACATTTAGCGTGCAAAACTGTATTTCACGCGCTTTGTTGCGCGCAACTTTAGCGTGAGCCGAAGGCCAGCGAAGCTAAATGTGAATTTCACGCTAAAGTTCGCTCCGCGAACTTTAGCGTGAAATGGATATATTTGGTTAGTCACCTTTAGGTGACTTTCGCTTTTAAAAATCAAAAGTAATAGCGACTTATGACGATGCTAAGTATATTAAGATTTAACAACATTTATGAATAACACTCAACACACTAAACAATGGGCTATCAAAACCTTGGTACCCGAAGAAGTTTATACGGATCGCGCGTTTTTTTTAGACTATTTTTATAATGCCGCTTTAAAAGCGCGAACGCGC
>QNEL01000313.1 GCA_003645185.1 Candidatus Parabeggiatoa sp. nov. 3 | reverse complement strand
TTGTGGTTTACCCGGAAGCAAACTTGGCATAGACAAAGGTTATACAGAAGCTTTTGCTGATTCTGATGGTGTTTTTTACGGTGAAGGTTTAGGTCAAATTTTATCTTATGAAACGGATTCCCTAAACAAAAAATACCAAAAGCGCAATAAAATAGGTGCGATTTTAGATAAACTTAAAGAAAAGAATCCTAAAAAAGCCAAAAGAATAATAAAGCATAACTTGGGCCGTCAGAAACTTGACAGACGTAAAAAGAAGCATCAAGGAAAAGTAAAAACAATAATTTCTCGTGCAGCTAATAATGTCATTGGTAAGGCAGAAACTGTTGTTTGTGAAGATTTAACTAAAACGTTTAAATCAAAGAATTTAGGCAAAAATACCAATCGCCGATTAAGCGGTTGGGTAAAAGGATTGATGGCATCGGCCATTGATATAGTAGCTTCCCGAAGAGGTTCTAGGGTAGTTCTGGTCAATGCGGCATATACTTCTCAAACTTGTTCTCAGTGCGGATGCTTTGGCAAACGCACTGGAGATAAATTTCACTGTACTGAAGGGTGCGGGGCGGTTATGCAAGCGGACTTGAACGCAGCGATTAATATTTTAGCAAGATTAGACGATAAAGAGCTACATCGGTGGCTTCCCTTTACGAAAGTGAAGCAAATTTTGCTTGAACGTTATCGCCGGTCGGATGAGACAGCCCATCCAGAACTCCAGTTGCAACTCCAGAGATTTGAGTTATCAACGGAGAGTGAATTATCTTGATTCTTTAGTTACCTGTCTGATGATAGATGAGTAGGTATGACTAAGAAAAAAGAAGCTGTTTCGACAATGGGTTGCCCGGCGATATTAAAACTGGTATTCAACAAGACAGGAGGCCCTGCGCGTAATTGTGCTAATCGCCAACACAGTTGGTAAAAGTAGGGATTGTCTTCTTCAGTCACGGTTTGAACACGCCCTGTACCATCAACATGCGCTATCGCTGGCAATTGCTCTTTGTATCCCGCTTTGATGGGGGCACCACTAGCATAAACGGTGCGCCTACTTCCAAATCAAAAACTTGGTTGACGTTTTCTACTGGAATGACCGGCGCGAAGGGTCGAAAGGCTTCCCGGAACTTGACTCGCGCATTCAAGACATCCCTCATTTTGCTAAAAGTCGGGTCCACCATGATTGAGCGCTGTCCCAAGGCGCGAGGCCCGTATTCAGAGCCGCCCTCAAAACGAGCGATAATATGGCCTTCTGCCAACTTTTGAGCACTACGCGCCTGCATTTCTATCGGGGAGAGTTCTTCTATTTCAATAGAGGAGTCAAATTGTTTAAAAGCGTTGCTCAGTTGTTCCTGGCTATAAGGTTGACCCAGATTCGCTCGCTTCAGCTTGGGACGTTCAAGCCCTTCACCTAGCGTATGATAAGCCCATAATGCACAACCCGCCGCAATACCACTATCTCCAGACGCTGGGAAGATAAAAATATCTTCCAAGTTCAGATGCTTCAATAGTTTGTAGTTAGCGACTGAATTTAAGCCAACTCCCCCTGCAATACAGAGCTTACGCAATCCCGTTTGTCGAATCGCTAGAGAAACCAAATAGAGTAATGCTTGCTCTATTTCTTGCTGAACTTTATAAGCGAGATCAACCAAATAGGGGCGTAGATAGGGTTTACCAACACCCGTATCATAGCTCTTTTCAAGGGCAGCCACTTCCAAAAAAATGTCATAAGCCGAAATGTCAAAGCTGTAAGTATTTTCGATAGGCCGAATCCAGCGATGCCAATGTGGCTGTTGTGTTCCAAAATGGGCTAATCCCATCAATTTGCCCGCTTCAGGATGGGTAATCGTGTTGTTGTTACCCACTTGAGTCACAAAACCGGCTTTACGAGTGATGTATTCATAAATAAAACCGAGTGTTGAAAGCCCTGCCAGATGGGAGGCAACCGCTTCGCTATGTAGCACGTTTAAGGTTTGACCTCGTCCTTCATAAAGTGTATAGGATTCGGTACGGTGATCCGTAGTCGTGGTGCCCATCGCATCAACAACCAGCACCAAAGCTTCTTCAAAACCTGATGGCCAAAAGGCTGAGTAAGCATGTGCTAAATGATGGCTTTTAATCGGCACCACTCGACGCGCAATTTCTTGCGGAAAGGCGTTTTTGACAATATCAGGCGCGAAGTCTTGTCCGGGCATATTGGATACTATATATTTTAACTCTGTCAGTGTGATGCCACAACTGTCAAGACAATAACGAATTGATTCATTAGGTATTTGGATTTTGGAAGGCACGCCAGGCGCTTGGAGTGTAAAACCCACACTATATTTTTGACGATCAAGCCGTTCTTGCTCAATAGCAACGACAATCTCGCCATCCTTAACTATTGCAGCCGAGCGTTCATGCCCTAGATTGATTCCCATGTAATATTGTTTCATAATTCGATACCTTTTCAAAAAAGAGTGATAAAATGATTTAAAATCAATATGCTAATAAACATGATTTAAAAAAGAGTTTTTTAAGCATGTTAATAAACCTCAGGTTGACAAGCTGGCACTCGTTAAATTTTATATCTATGCTAACTTAATGAATAATATTTAATAATTTATTTAAGCAATAAGGGTGCCATGATTAAAAATAATTAACGGCGATACCAGACTTCAATAATGTTTTATGTCAAAAATAGACTGATTTCATAAATTGATAGATTGAAACTCACTTTTTTAATATTATTAAAAATAACCGATTGAATAATAAAGAGATATTGATTTTAAAATATAATTTTTTGTTGAATTTTGAAAAAGAACGGATTCTGGCAAGGATACTGTTCAAAACTCACAATAATCTGTTTTAAGGATGGTTTTTTGGCAAAGATATTGCTTAAAAAATCGCAAGCAAATATTTTTTGTTGGGGCAAGGTACTCTCCAAAAAAAAAATACTTTATTTCATTGTTTAAAATTCAATAAGTTAAGTCAAATTGATGCCATTATTTTCAGGCGAAACGCTAAGACAATTTATTTTGGCAATGATATTGCTATTATCTAAATAAAAATTAAAGTTTTATCTAACTCATTGTATGTAGAGACGCGATCGCGAAGCGTCTCTGCCTCGCGTCGCTCTAAAGTTTGATAATCAATGAATGACAAAATCATGACGAATTGATAACACTGACTTGAGTCGATTTTTAAAACACGCTAATGACTAATCATCATTGGAGACAGAGCATGGATACTAACAAAACGGCAGTCGTTTTTATTGGCTATCAAAACGACTATTTTGCAAAAAATGGTGTGCTTCATGAAATCATTGAAGAATCATCCAGAATCACTGGTGTTCTTGATAACACAGTTGCTCTGATTGAGCATTTAAAGTCTACCCCGGTTTTAATGCTGTCTACCCCTATTGCCTTTACACATGATTACAGTGAATTGGTGGAGCCGGTAGGCATATTGCAAACCATCAAAGAAAAAAAGGCGTTCCAAGCGAATACCGAAGGTGTACAAACCATTACAGAATTACGTCAATTTGGTGATCGTATTACAGAAATAGTGGGTAAACGAGGGCTTAACGCCTTTTCTAATACGACACTTGACGAAGTGCTTCAACAACAGGGTATCACTGAGCTTGTCTTAGCGGGTGTGGTAGTTTCTCTTTGTATTGATTCTACTGGGCGGGCTGCTGCTGAAAAGGGATATAAGGTGTCAATTCTTTCTGATTGTACATCGGGGCGTACTGTTTTTGAACACGACTTCTATTGTGACAATATTTTCTCAATTTATGGCAAAGTGATGGATCATCATCCGTTTTTGGAGGCTTTGAAGGTGAATTGAGTTTTGATATCGATTCCCCAAGTTGATCTCGCGCTGCGAATTACTGCGTATCACCTGGGGCTATTCACATTCAACAACTGAAGGGTTGGCATATTAATAAAATATGTTATTAATCAATAATATAGAATGATTTTGACAAATAATGTAGTGTTCAAAAAGATGTTAAACAGAAAATGAGGGTTTGAACAACAGACAAAACCTGATAGAACGCTGATATGTGAATTTCACGCAAAAGTTGCACGCAACTTTTCACGCTAAAGTTTCGCGGAGCGAAACTTTAGCGTGAAAGCGTGAACCGGAGGTGGGCTACGCTAAATACAGTTTTTGCGCGCAAAAACTTTTGCGTGAACCGAAGGTCAGCGAAGCTAAATACATTTTGATTGATTTTTAAAAATGGTGGGCAACAAAAACACGTTACCGGCCCCCTACATTTTGATTGATTTTTAAATTTAAATGGTGGGCAACAAAAACACGTTACCCACCCTACATTTTGATTTATGATTTATGTCTAACGATGAGGGTTTTAGCTGGGGTTATTCATATTCATATTCATATTCAATACCTTCGGTATTGGCGTATTAATAATCAATAGGAAATCCTTTATTAATCAATAATCTAGTCTCAAAAGGACCCGTTTATTGCTATCAGTATGACCGATTCTGGACAGGGTATTCCTGATGACATCAAGTCGCGCATTTTTGAACCCTTTTTTACCACAAAAATAGCTGGGGAAGGGAGTGGTTTGGGACTTGATATTGTGAAAAAGGTGATTGACAAACATCACGGTCGTATTGAAATAGACAGCCAACCAGGCAGAACCACATTTACCGTTTTGCTACCAATAGAACAACAGGAACACTAACTTATGCAGAGCAAAGCAATATTATGTGTTGATGATGAAGAGATAGTCCTCATGAGTCTTAAAGAGCAAATTGAGGATCATTTTGGTGATAATTTTATGTATGAAGTGGCTGAAAGTGCTGAAAAAGCATGGGAAGTCATTGAGGATTTGAACGAGGAAGAGGTGGAAATATTGCTTATTGTCTCCGATTGGCTGATGCCAGGTATTAAAGGCGATGAATTTCTGATTGCTGTCCACCAAAGGTTTCCTCAAATTGTTAAAGTCATATTAACTGGACAAGCCGATGAGAAGGCGATTGAACGTGCCATAAAAGAAGCCAATCTCCATCGTTGTTTGCGTAAACCTTGGAAAGTCGACGAACTTATCGAAACAATCCAGTCAGGATTAGGCATGTATGAATGAAAATAAAGTTGTGATTCTATGTGTTGACGATGAGAAAATCATTCTGGATAGTCTTAAAGAACAATTAATAGATCACTTTGAAAACCAATATGAAATTGAAACGGCGGAAGGGGGAGTTGAAGCGATAGCGTTATTTAAGGAGTTACTAGAGGAAGGGTATGAAATACCCTTGATTATTTCCGACTGCCTCATGCCGGATATGAAAGGTGATGAGCTTTTAATGCACATCCATAGCCTTTCACCAAAAACGCTTAAAATTATGTTGACGGGCCAAAAGAGTACGGATGCAGTAGTGAATGTGGTCAATCATGCCAATTTGTACCGTTATATAGGCAAGCCGTGGGAAAAAGAAGATTTGCTTTTGACGGTTTCAGAGGCCGTTAAAAGCTATTTTAAAGATCAGCAGATTGAAGAACAAAATCAAGTGCTTAAAAATATGAATACGACACTAACAGAACGCAGCGAAGCACTTTCACAAGCACTTGAGCATCTCAAAGCGACGCAACAAGAACTGATTCAGACGGAAAAAATGGCCGCCTTGGGACAATTGATAGCTGGAATCGCACATGAAATCAATACCCCATTGGGCTCCATTCGTTCAGCTGTGAGAAGTATTAGCAATTTATTAACTCAAACACTAGAAGAATTACCGGTCGTTTTTCAATTACTCACACAAGAACATCACCCGACGTTTTTTGCCTTACTCCAAAAGTCCATCGAACAAAACATCATTTTATCTTCTCAAGAAAGACGTAAAATCAGAAGGGGTTTAGTACGTCAATTGGAACAACACGCCATTATGCAGGCTGATACCCTAGCCGATACCTTAGTTGATATAGGGATTTATGAAGAGAAGGATGCTTTTTTACCGCTGTTAAAAACCCATAACTATTTAAAGGTTTTTAATTTGGCTTATCAGTTAGCCAGTTTAACTTCAAGCGTCCAAACTCTCACGACGGCTTCTGATCGTGTGACAAAAATTGTATTTGCTCTGAAACATTTTGCCCATTACGACCATACTGGTGAAAAGCTCAAAGCAAACCTCATTGACGACATTGAAACGGTTTTAACCCTTTATAACAGTCAACTCAAACAGGGTGTCAAAGTCATTAAAAACTATGCGAATTTACCCTTGATACTCTGTTATCCTGATGATTTAAATCAGGTTTGGACTAATCTCATTCACAATGCATTACAAGCTATGAAGAACAAAGGGACTTTACAGATTGATGTTTTTATGCAAAATTGTTATGCTATATTCAGTATCACTGATAGTGGTGATGGTATTCCAGCAGATATTCAAAGCAAAATCTTTGAGCCCTTTTTTACCACCAAAGCGCCTGGGGAAGGTAGCGGTTTGGGATTGGATATTGTTAAAAAAATTATTAACAAGCACAATGGATCGATAAAAGTAGACAGTATACCGGGTAAAACGACATTTACCGTAAGCCTTCCTATCAATTCAAATGGGTAAATACCTTATATCAATCTTGATGAAAAATGATCATGATTTTACGAAGCACAGGTTTATGTTGATTTGTTTAGGAGGGAAGGATGAAGGGGAAGATGGGCATTGTGAATTTTGAAGCGAAACGGTTTGATGAAAGGGCAACCACAATATTGTAGGGGCAATCCGTAGGGTTGCCCTTTTTTTATGATATCCCTTAATCTTAAAATCAAGAATTAACAATTTCACGCAAAAGTTTTGCGCGCAAAACTTTTGCGTGAAAAACAATTAACATTTGTTCACCTTTCATCAGTAAATGACTATTTAATTAATTATTAATGGCTATTCCATAAGAACCATTCCTAATGAATTATTCCCATTTCCATTTAAAATGAGTTTTGCAAGAGGGTTATAATTTAAATTAAAACACTCTGTTATAATTAATAGCGTTTACCTTTTGCGTGAAATACAATTATTTGTAGGGGCAAGCCCTTGTGGTTGCCCTTTTCACGCAAAAACTTTTGGGTGTTGTGTATTTAACCCAATCGAAAAATGCTATAACACAATAAGTAGAATTAGCTTGATTGATTTTCGGTGACTCATTATGTGTTATCAACTGATGTTACGCACCCAGATTCTTTTTTTGATAAAAAACGGGCCCAAAAGTTAATCTGCCAGTAGAGACGCGATGCATCGCGTCTCTACATCGCTGATTTTAAATAACTTATTGATTTAAAAAAATTAAAATAGAAATTCAGATTTTTAAGTGTTTGAATAGACACAGAAGTTGAGTGCGTAACATCAGTTATCAATTAAAAAAATGACCTAATAGAATTGATACTATGACCAAAATATTTGGAGAATTTAAGGCTCTCCCACGGAACAGTCAAGAATACTTGATAATGGGATTTTCGCCCAGCTTTGTTCCCATCCAGCAGCGATGGCGAAACAATGGTTTATCTGCGGATTTTTTAGCAGACTATTTGGCTACTTTCTTTCCTGTTAGTGATAACGAGTCAATAAACTTGGAACAACGAAAGGAAATCAGAGGGGCCGTGAGCTATATTGCTAACGAATTGTTAGAAAATGCTATGAAGTTCAATGACGAGAGTACTCAATATCCCATTAGTCTTCAATTCCAGTTATATAGCGATCATTTGATGTTAAGCGCCACTAACAGCACACCTCAAGAAAATGTAGAACACTTTCAGTCATTTATACAAGAATTGCTTCACTGTGATCTACAAGAATTTTATATTCGTCAGATAAAACGCGCACAAGAAAATGAGAACACGACGAATAATAACACGACAGGCTTAGGTTTGTTGACAATGCTGGATGATTACAATGCTAAACTGGGCTGGAAATTTGAAACGCTCCAAGAAGACTCTCAAAAAATAGAGGTTGTTACTACGATGGTGCATTTACCCATTTAATCCGTTATCCGTATGCTGGGCAACACAAAGCCCACCCTACAACATCGACAAGGGCGCATTTCTAAAATTGAAGGCCCGATTGGAGATTTTCAAACCAATTGAAATCAGGCCCCTTTGCCCATGCCCAGAGTGTGTCAGCATGGAAAGACAATCCTTCGATTTCATCAAAGCCGGTATAACCTAAATTGAGTACAACGAATTACGGGGATAAACGAATAAACCCAATTCATCCCAAGATTAATCCGTTTATTTAGCGTAGCGCAACGAAGTTTCGCTAATTCGTTGTACTATAGAGAAGTTGTACAAGAGTTTTTCTAATGCTTGGGCATTGGATACCATCTTTATGAAAGGCTTAATTTTTGTAGGGTGGGTAGCGTGGCTGCCCACCATTTGATCTTTAACGATAGCATCATCAGAAAATGGCAATTCATTGAGTTCCAAATGCCCGTTTTTGATGTGAGCCTCTCTAGTGTAGGATAGCGAAAGTTTCCATACCATTGGAAAACCTGGCCCAGAATTAGGGTTGCTAGGTGGTTTGGATATTTTCGCTGCACAAGTGAATTGATAATTAGGACTGATTCCTTTTTGATTTCAAGCACTTGACGTGAAACGACTGGCACCATTCCTATTAATCCGTGTAATCCTGTTCAAACCACTAAGGGCGTTTACCCCTTTCTAACCCTTGCTTAAGCAACCGCGCTGGAGAGTAACGAATCGAGTTTTTTGTCGGCTACGCATCGCGGATCGGAGGGCTGCTTCTATTAAAATACCTGAAAATTTATGGTTCAGTACTTAGCCAAATACCATAATTAAATAATAAAATGCTACAAGGTATCAAAACGACTAAACGACTAAGACAAACACTCCCAAAATAATACTACCCAATCCATAACAAAACCGTGCCAATACTAAGCTCATTAATATCAGCAAAATGACATAAGTCGAGACATTTAGCCAATTGGGTAATGGTTTAATCTCTCCATACTCTAACAAAGTACGAATCGCATTAATAATGATCAAAGCCCCCGGCATTTCACCCAAGGGTGTCAAATTGGCATAATCATGCCCTTCACGGTAACTGCCTCCGATGACAACCACGCTATGTAATGAAGAGTTTATTAACTCATTTTCGGGAGACTGAAGTAATTTCTTTAATTCATCAAGGTTCATTTTTATTGTTTAAGTAATTACAAAATCAATGATTTATTTTGCTGTTGCAAATTATCATTTCGTCATATCGAAATAAATGAGTCAGGTAGGGTGGGGAAACTTACCTCGTTCCCAACCTCAGGTTCAATACCATTAAGTTAAAGGCA
>QNEL01000312.1 GCA_003645185.1 Candidatus Parabeggiatoa sp. nov. 3 | reverse complement strand
GCAATCAAGACGCGAGGCAATAGAGACGCGAGGCAATCAAGACGCGAGACAATCAAGACGCGAGGCAATCAAGACGCGAGGCAATCGAGACGCGAGACAATCGAGACGCGATGCAATCGAGACGCGAGGCAATCGAGACGCGATGCAATCAAGACGCGAGGTAATAGAGACGCGATGCAATCAAGACGCGAGGCAATCAAGACGCGAGACAATCAAGACGCGAGATAATAGAGACGCGAGGCATCGCGTCTCTACGATCCCATCAAAATGTTGTACTTGTATCATGATATCTTAAAGCGAAGTTTGTTACCGCGCTAAGTATAAAGGGGAAACTCAATGAAAATACCTGTTTATTTATGCTTGAGTACTTAGCAAAGCTTCTCGAAGTATCGTTCCTCTACCCATCCAACGCTTGCTACCTGTTTTTATTTAATATCAGCAGTTTTGTTTAAAATAATTGAACTCCATGCTTCTAAGCTGCTATTTTCGATACTCGTTTTTTCTTCCAATAATTTAAGGATTGATTTAATCTCATGAATAGGCATTGTCAAAAATGCTTTAACAAATTGATTAATCGCACTTTTTCTTGATTTTGCTGTTATTGGAACTAAACTATTATCCTCAGCAAACGTTTTCATTTCTCTTGACGTTGGCAAAAATTGCTTGTTTTGTAAACCATCAAACAATTGGAGCAATAATGTGCCTCGATCTGAATCT
The DNA here is from genome assembly GCA_003645185.1 of Candidatus Parabeggiatoa sp. nov. 3. Classification (GTDB taxonomy): domain Bacteria; phylum Pseudomonadota; class Gammaproteobacteria; order Beggiatoales; family Beggiatoaceae; genus Parabeggiatoa. Next base: position 8,568 of record QNEL01000312.1, on the reverse strand, counting down.
CTTTCCTGTATAGCCACAAGAGATGAACGGAATGTCTTGGCATTTTTTGAGACTTGTGGTTTTTGCTCTACATTATTGTGGCTGACAGATTTTGCTTTTAACACTATATTTTGCAAGAGAGTTACTATTATTGTTTGAGTCATTTCCTCATTTGAGAGTAAAATAGCCAAGGCTTCGCATGAGTCAGGGCCATATTTTTCTAGCAATTTTGCTATCTCTGTCAATAATTGTAATTCTTTTGGTTTATTCATAATCCAATCCTTTTAGCAAATTCTTGGGCAAAATCTTTAAATTGTTCTGCCATCTCTGTGCGTGCATAAGATGTTCTAAAAATGGGTTGCCCTTCTCTAGCCCCTTTTGGATAAGAACGAGAGTAATTTATCTCATTAGAAAAGACATACCATTCATTTTGTTTCGCTAATTCTTTGACTTCTTCTTTAGCTCTTTCTTCTTCAGGTGAGTCATAGGTCACTGCGTTGAAAACAATTCCACTTAGTTCTAAGTGATGTTCTTCATATTTGTCATGAAAATCAAGCATAGAGCTAACCAACAAAGGCAGTCCTATCGTCGATAAATATTCGGGTTTCACTGGCACTAAGATAAATTCACTTGATAAATAGGCCGCTGTGGTGAGAAGAGATTCAGTTGGCGCGCAATCGATCAATATCATATCGTATTCATTTTCAAGCTTTGTTAATGTTCTTCGTAGTAAATCTTCTTTCTCGTAAGGATTTTGGAGTGAAAGAGCGAGTTCTAAACAAGAAGGTATTAAATCAATTTTACCTCCGTTACGCATTATTACCACTGGTATAATCGCTTCCTTTGGTTCAAATTTGGTTTTACCAGTGGGGGTTCTTGTGTGTTGTTCAAAAATATTCCATATTGTGAGTTTACCATCCTTAATGATGTTTGCATATTTAGTCGCACCAAGAAGGTATTGACTCGCATTAAATTGAGGGTCCAGATCAACAACTAAAATTTTTTTTGACCAATTTGTATAGCCTGCAAAATGCCACGCGAGATTAACCGTTAAGGTGGATTTTCCTACTCCACCTTTCATATTTATCAAAGAGATTGTTTTTGCCATATTTAATTTTTCCTGACATAACATAGCTATGGGCCTCCCAAACTAGCGGATTCGATAATTAAGTATTATCTTTTCTGCTATCTTTTTTATAAGAGCAATGTATAGTGTTAGCTCTTCTGGCGAATCTTGAAATTCTGTTCTAAATGGATAAGTTCTATTGGAATGTACACATTTGGCTCTAAAGTCATAGATAGTATTGGTTAATTTCTGTAAATCTTTTGCCTCCTTATCGCTCTTAATTTTATCTAAGTTTTTTAAAATGTCAATAATTTCTCTATTGGCTAATAAATAGGCTTCATCACGCGTTTCTCCTTTAAAATATTTTTGCAGAACTAATCTGGTTTTTTCTCGATCATCTTTTTCTTTATTATATCGATCAATAATGTTAATTAATCCTTTAATATGTTCATCGTCAACCGGAGAAAAGTAACTTGATTCAATAATTTTCCTAGCATCGGAAATGGTTTCACTCAAATAAACCTCATCAAAAATGCATTCTAATACCTGATAAAACGCAAGATATTGAAATTCACTCGCTTCCATTTGAATGGCCCTATAATAATATTGAATAAGATCGTTATCATAATTCAAAACGACTGACTTTTTCGATATCAATTTTGAATTTTCTAAGATATCCTTTAAAGGTTCATCTGTTTTAACATGACTAATGTCAATTAATTTTAGACAAATAGATGACTTATGAGAAACATCAAAAATGATGCTTTTTGCCATAAATTCTACTTTCTTTTCAAAATCGGAAGTATTGCCCAAAGATAAAGCTAACACTTTGTCAACATGATCTATTTTTAGAGTCGTTAAATCTGATGGCTCATACTCAAATTCTAATAATGTCTGGTTAATAAATTCAAAAAACGCTTCTGAAATTTGACCTATTTCGTAATTGATATCAGTTAAAGTTTGATCTTTTTCTACAGAAAATTTACAACGCCCAAGGGTGTTGACTAAGTTTGTTGAGCCAGATAAATCAACCAAAAATTCGGCATAATCTTTTTTATAGAGACATTTTCCCTTTATGTATTTTATTTGAAGGAAATCTTCTATGTTTTGGATTATGTCATCATCATTTCGATCTGTCATTGGAAATGACTTATCAAAACTAAATTCTGGATGCCTGATCAACAAAGAATCATCACCCATTTCTGGTGATAACTTTTTGTTCAACTGATTAATTTTTTTGAGCAGTTTTTCGTTCATGATTGTTTTAATTAACTACGCTTGTTCTGTATCGTATAAATTTAATGTTTGCAACATCATCGTGCAGGATTGGGAAATTCTATTTCTGAAAATGAAATCGGATTTTTTTTCTAAAAATCGTAAGTCAAAATATCTTGTGCCCGTAGGCAAATTTCTATTTCCATAATCTGTCTGCCGCTGGGTATTAACTCTCGCTGCAATCCACCATTCCTAACAGTGGGATTTAGCAAAGCTTCCCGAAGTATCGTTCCTCTACCCAGCCTACGCGGTTGATTAATCCCATAAAAACCCAGTGAATAACCTTTTTTATTGACACTAATACAAATATATCAAAATATTAGTAGATAAGAAATCAAGTGCTAGACATGAACACCATTCTAAAAAAAGCGTTTTCAGATTATCGTTCAATTTTCATTATGACATAAATTCAGATGAGCAATTTCAAAAGGCTGCTTTAGAAAAAAAAGCCGATATCGTTAGCAATTTCAAAAGGTATGTGAAGAAAATCAAGAATTTAAGAATGCGATTGAGAAAACGACAAATAGTCTGCGTGCAACAAGTCTATTAAAGGTATGCCAATAGGATCGTCAATTGCGAGCATTGTCGTGACTTTTGTTGAGTGGGATTGGTTTTATCAGAATGAAAACGGGATGAAAAATGAAAAATGAACGGGGTGAATGGAAAATGAAATGAAAAATGAACGGGATGAAAGGAGAGAGTTTTATGGCTTAAAAGTGTTGTAAAGCTTTGAAAAAGAAAGTTTAAGCAATAAAAAAGCCACAAACGTGGCGCGTTTGTGGCCATGCCAATAAGGAGATTTCAAATGAAAACAAGCCGCGATTTTGCCCGTTTTATCGCGACTTGTCAATACCTAATGATGGTGAACTCACAAATCCGATTAATGTTGTTATCGGTGTTTTATCCCCACGAACAAAATAGACTTGTATGTCTAAACGTCGTAATTCGTCATCTACGGTTTGAGAGACTTTGATAATCCAATACCATTCACGTTCGGCCATCATGGCTGTGCCTTCTTTTTTTCCTATGGCTGGCCATTCTCCTCTGACTTGAATTTGAGTCAGTACATTCATGGCAACCCAATGTGCTAAGGTTTTATCGCGTAAATAGCGGGCATTTTCGGCATTTTCGGTGGTGGTTTTTATCGCCGCTGATAGGGCAATAGCCAAAACGGCTAGGGCGACGAGGACTTCTAACAGTGTGAAGCCTTGTTTTTTATGAATACCGATGCTGTTCACAATTTGGGTTGTTTATTTATATATAAGCGATTGATGAAAGCGTTTTGCATTTTAATGCGTTTTTGATGTTCAAGTTTTGGCGATAATAATTAATAAATTGAACATAGAATTGGGATAAGGTTTATTCGTTTCGTTGCACTTGTTGTAGGCTCAATTCCCATAAGGCGGTGCCGGTTATTCGGTAACGCATTGTTTCATCTGTTTCGGCGATAAATAGGATTTGAAAGGGGATCAATTCTCCGCTAGATAATAATAATAGTTGTGGCGTATTTTTGGCTTCATTGAGAATAATAGGCTCACCTTCTAAATGGATTTCTGTGAATATGCCTTTTGGCAATGTGCGAGGGCGAAAAATGTCGTCTTGTATTGTGAATGGTTGCCACTTTTGCGCTTGCAAGACATAAAAGCGATAGCCTTGGTTGTCAAAAGAGATGCCCATTTCTTTGGCTTGCATAATAGCTTCAGTTTGGGCTAATTTCAATAAGGCGGTGAGACGCTGCGCTTCTTGCTCTAATTTTTGTGCTAAGCCGCCGTCGCCAATAGATAAGGTGGCAAAGCTTAAAATGACACCAATAATGATCATGACAACCATGATTTCTATTAGGGTAAATCCGTTGGTTTTAGTTTGTAATTTGGGCATGAGGCGGGATGGATGATGAATGATGAATGAGATCGAGTACAACGAATGAGTGAGATCGAGTACAACGAATTACGGGGATAAACGAATTATAGCGTTTCCCGATTGAATGAAGTACAAATTTGATTTTAGTGAAAAATTTGCGAAGGCCCAATTTTCGTTCAAAATTTATTTTGCAGCTTTGCGATTGGAATGCCTGTTATTTTGCAGCTTTGCGATTGGAATGCCTGTTATTTTGCAGCTTTGCGATTGGAATGCATGTTATTTTGCGGTGCGATTTTCGTTCCAAATTGATTTTCGCGAAGGTGCAATTGATTGATAATGAGCCTTTTTTTGGGAATGCGCCCGGATCGCATTTGCATACCTACTTGATATAAGTGTACTTTATTCAATCGGGAAACGCTATATAACTACGGTTTACCCTAAGTGTTTATCAGTGATTGATAATTTATCAAACGTAATTCACATCTCGTAACGCAATAATCAAAACAAGCCTTATCCGTTTAGCAACAAAATTCGTTGTACTCATTTGGGCATGAGGTTGGTTAGGTACGAGTACAACGAATGACATTAAGTAGAGACGCACTGCCGTGCGTCTATGCCCATGTGCCGTAGAAACGCACGGTAAGAAACGCACGGTAAGAGACGCACGGCAGTGCGTCTCTACTATTGAAAAGACACTTTTTGCCCTCGATGATCGGTATTGAGGTTGCTAAACATGTCTACATTCACTATTTGAAAACGTTTATGAACCCAAATATGATCGATATCATATAAGGGCAAGAAAGTGGGCCAGGTGCCGCGCCACACACGAGCGACTTTGCTGGCGAGTTGGTATCCCGCTGTGCTATAGACATCAAAACCAAGGCTGCGGCTGACGGCGTTGAAGTCACCTACAATGATATCAATAGGTTGTCCTTTCTTTTGATTATCAATCGCGATTTGAATGATGTCTGTGAGTCGAGGTGTTCTCAGTCTTCGCACACTACGCTTACCATCTACTAATAATAAACGCAAGGGCCGATCTCGCACTGTCACGACAACAGACATGGCTGCCCCATCGCGGATTTTGATAAGACGTTCAAATTGTAGTGGCCATGATGACAAAATGGCTAATCCATTTCTTTTTGTATGGTTATGTTTAAAGAATGACCAATCTGCGCCCATTTGTTCAATCAATTGATCTAACCAAGTGTCAAGCTGTGGTGGTTCGCTGAGTACAATAATATCTGGATGGCGTTGATAAATGTCTTGGCGTATAGAGGCCCATTCATCTCCTTGATATTGATTTTTCAAATAGTTGTCATAACCAATCCCCCCCCATTTGACATTCCAATGCAATAAACTCACTGGATTAGAAACGGTATTGGTTTTTAAGTCATTTGCCCCCGTCATTGAGAGCCCACCCCAAATCGCAATCCCTAAGCCAATGAAAGTTAAGCTAAATCTGAATCGAGGTAAACTGCGCCCTGCTTGCCAAAAATCAAGTAAAATAGCCCAGAGTCCAAGTGGCAAAAGTGGGATATACATCATAAACGCTAAAACTATTGATTGATCACGAATAAGATGCCCCGTGATAGCGAGTAATATGACAAAAATCGTACCTATTGTGAGTAAGCGTTTATTGATTTCAATCAATTGGCGTAAAATATTTGAAAGGCCCATATTTCTTTTTAATGGTTAATGGTTTTTCACTTAACAAGTTTTTGCGCGCAAAAACTTTATTTCACATTTCACGCGTGAAATAAAGTTGCCTGCAACTTCTTAAGTGAAATTCACATTTCACGCGTGAAATCAAGTACAGCGAAGCTATACTATCGCTAAGAAATGTGAAATGGTTAATGGTTGTGCGAACACGCAGGTTGTGCGAACACTTTCGGCTCGCCCCTACATTACAATTTGAACAAACAATGAAATTAGACAATGATAAGGCATGGTTAGAAGGTGTGCGGCGATGCCCGTCGCCGCATTGTGATGATCGGCCTGATGGAGTCGATATTGAGTTATTAGTCATTCATGGTATTAGTTTGCCCCCTAGAGAATTTGGAGGGCCTTTTATTGATCAATTGTTTACACATACTTTAGATAAAAATGCTCATGCTTGTTTTGCTGAAATTGCACATTTACGTGTTTCGAGCCACTTATTGATCCAGCGCACAGGAGAAGTTGTACAATATGTGTCTTTACAACAACGGGCTTGGCATGCGGGCGTGTCGTCTTTTAGAGGACGCACTCGTTGTAATGATTTTTCATATGGCATTGAGCTTGAGGGGTGTGACGATGTACCTTATACGGATGAACAATATGAGCAATTGACGCGAGTGATAGGCATTTTGCAAGAGGCTTGGCCGATTTTGACAGCAGATAGAATTGTAGGGCACTGTGATATTGCGCCGGGGCGTAAAACGGATCCAGGGCCCGCGTTTGATTGGAAGCGTCTCAATGAAGCATTATCTATTTAGGGCGAACCTACGTGTTCGCCCATTTGCAAAACTACCCCTTTTCAGAGGCTGAATCGGCAAACTCAGATATCCACATACAGGTAGCGCCTGCCACTGCACTTGGCATGACTAAAAGGTTTATTATCGGAATAAACATGGCGACTAAAACCACACTGCCAAATCCGAAGGAGAGTATACGTTTTTGTGCCAAGATTTTGCGTCGCGCGGGTGCGTTGTAGCCGTGATTTTCTAAGGGGGCATCGCTATATTCAAGGGCCGCAAGCCATGCGCCAAAAAGAAACCAGAGTATTGGTGAAATAATATTAATAACGGGAATCAAGGAAATGATGACTAACACAATAACCCATTTGAGGTAATACAACAGTTTTCCTATTTTTTCCCAGATGAATCCAATAATTATTTTGAACCAAGATTCCTTAGGGGAATTGACGGCTTTTCCGGTTAAGTGTTTTTCAACGGCTGCCGCGAGTAAACCATTAAAGGGTTCAGCGATTAAATTACCTATAAATGTAAAGGCAAAAAAGAAGAGGATAAGCACAAATACGGTAAACAAAGGCAGCATTAACAAACGCATTATCTCAAGCAGCCACGCCCAGTCGGGTATCCAATTTTGCATTTGGCTGTCAAGAAATTCAATCAAAGTTGGAAACCCTATCCAACCATAATAAATTAAGAGACTGAATAAGACGACATTGATTAAGAAAGGAATCAATACCCACTGGCGGATGCCAGGTTTAAAAATCAGGGAAAAACCCTGAAAAAAATAGTTAATACCGTTTAATGGATTCATGAGGAATTATCAGTTATGAATTATCAATGCCGTTTAAATAGCTAGGGTTTTAAGTAGCTTAACACAAATATCGAATAGAACACTGATGAGACTGATTGTTATGATTTTCACTTAACAAGTTTTTGCGCGCAAAAACTTTATTTCACATTTCACATTTCACGCTAATGTATAGCGAAGCGAAACATTAGCGTGAAATAAAGTTGCGCGCAACTTTTGCGTGAAATAAAGCGCGTGAAATGTGAAACGCTGATTTTTTTAATCAGTCCCTATTTTAATCAATAGATTTGTCCCTCAATAAATTTTAACCCAATAAAAACAATCAGTTATGCTCATAAAAGCGTTATTTTAGGACTAACTATAGTGTTTTTAATCAGTGTTTTAATCAGTCTCATCAGCGTTCTAGATTAAACTCTTTGTACTGTATAAAAATAGTACATTACTAAAACTTGAAAGATACATTTATAGTTGTCCTGTACATAGAGTAAACTAGAGGAGACTTCATTGTGGAAACAATACAAGCATTAGGAAACACGGGATTAAAAGACTGTACGCCTTATCCTACCGCAAGACTACCGCAAAAATCGTATCAACCGCCGAAGCAATGGGTTTCCGAAACGGAGTATTGGGAAAAATACTCTGATTACCCTGATAAAGTTTATGAATGGCATAACGGATATTTGGAGGAAAAGCTGGTGTCTGAACAAGTGACTTATCTCACATATCTATGGTACTTAAAACTCATAGACTCTTATTTGGAAACAAATGATATTGCAAACTTGTGCGGCTTAGAAATGGGATTCCGCTTGGTTTTAGCCAATGGGGTGAGTATTCGTAAACCCGATTTAGGGGTAGTTCTTAAAAACAACCCGGTTCCCCTCGAACTCCATGATAGTAGCTATCACGGCACTTTTGATATTTGCATAGAAGCCCTTTCCCAGTCGGCAGCATCAGAAATTAAACGAGATACCGTCACAAAAAAAGCGGAATATGCCGCTGCAGGCGTGAAAGAGTACACCATTTTAGATGGTAATAAACACTTAACCTCGTTTTATCGTCTTGACACACGTCAAAGCGTGTATGTTCCGATCAAACCCTTAAAAGGGGGTATTATCAAATCCAAG
>QNEL01000311.1 GCA_003645185.1 Candidatus Parabeggiatoa sp. nov. 3 | reverse complement strand
GTTAGGGATAACTATTTTCTAAATCTTATGCTTACCTTTTATTGCCCGCCAGCGCAAATCGCGGCTCATCAACAGTCAACACGTTTAGCGTCAATCAGCGCAGAACAAAAAGCGATTATTAATAATGCAGCAGGTGACATGTTGGGGTTTTATGGCTATACTTGATGCCAAACCTGACAGGTTTTTAAAACCTGTCAGGTTTACGTTCGTTTATCCAATCCACAATCCACATAACAATGGAGTTTTTTTATGAAAAATACGGTGACCAAAAATTCAACCACCGCTTGTACACTGTTACTTGCTACCAGTTCTGCCTTTGCAGGGCCAACCAAAACGCCTAGCTCTGGCGCAAGCATACCCGCAACGCCACCTAAGATACAGTTTACCAAAAGCAGCACGCCATTCGCCATAAAGTCAATCACACTGGAATCAACCGGAAAAGAGGTACAAAGCTGTGCAGTGCCAAGTGGTGTGACGCGACAAGACGATCCAAAACCACAACGCATTTTATCATTGGCCTTTGATCCCAAGGCAAACCAGAGTGCCACCTTGAAATTTGATATGTCGGAAATTTCGGGTTCCCAAGAAGAGCGCGTTTTGATACTGCTTTACAGCCCCTGTTTATCCAATACCCCCCAAATCGAAACGCCAAACTCTAAACAGAAATTGGTGTTGGATAAGCAGAAGATGCAAGTGATGGCAAACTATCCGGTTCCCGCTATTATGCCGGCAAAAGGGAATCGTGCTAGTACAGCAACAACCAAGATGAGTTTCGAGCTGAATCTTGATACGGGTTTTCTGGCTCACCAAGTTAATGCGGGTGACGATACAGCTTACCTTCAAGCCGCATTACTGCCGAAAGCCGATTTCGAGAAGCAGAATTACAGCAATGTGCAATTATCAAAGTTGGAAGCCATTCAGATCACGCCCAACACTTGTCCGACAGACGCTGCATTTTCCCAGAATCTCAATTCCGATAACCAATCTTGTCAAAAATTGCCTTAGGTATTTATTAATTGGTGGGCAACATAAACACGTTACCCACCCTACATTAATAAGGCGTTAAGAACCCAACATGAGGATTTTATTAACTGAATGAAAAACCGAATCAATCTAAAAAAATCAACCGCGGCTTGTACACTTTTACTCGCCACCGGTTCTGCGTGGGGCAGTCCAAAATTGGGTACTGGGCAACTCCCCTCAGCAGGTTCGGATGAAGATCCAAGTAACCCCCCAAGTCAAGAAGCGCCAACGGCGGTACTCAATTCCTTGATAGGTAAAAATAGTAAGCCAAGCCCTGTTCGCATTGAAGCCGTCACATTGAATCGAGCCAGTGAAGCCAAAATACGAAAATGCACGGTACCAAAAGGTGTGACGCGAGAAAAGCGGCCGAAACCTGATAGCATTTTCTCACTGTCTTTTGATCCAAAACAAAGACAAAAGGCTACCTTGCAATTTGAAATGGCCGAACTGCCACCGACTAAGGAAGAACGTGTTTTAATGCTGCTTTACAGCCGTTGTTTGACCAGCAAACCCAAAATAAAAACACCCCTTTCTAAGCATAAATTGGCACTGGATACCAAGGATTTGGAGGTGATGACAACCTATAACGTACCGGTTGGTAGCACAAAAGGAACGCAGGTGACTTTTGAGGTTGATCTCCGCACCGATCCCCTCAAAAAACAGGTTAACGCGGGTAATGACACCTTTTACTTTCAAGTTGCTATGCTCAAGAAAAGTGATTTTCAGAAAGGGAATTATGGGGTAGCTAAACTCTCTCCTTTGCAAGCGATTCATGCCACCTCTGCTCAATACAAACTGTGTCCTGAGCAAAATAAATTGATCCGCAACCTCAATTCAGACAACGAATCCTGTAAAAATATGCCAGGCAAGACGAATTAATACTTTTATTTCAACACAGAGTTCACAGAGGGCCACAGAGGGCCACAGAGGTTTTAACTCTGTGAAACTCTGTGTTACTCTGTGAACTCCGTGTTGCATTAATAAATGCAAAACATTCTATATAAGCAGGAGGCAACCCATGTCCCAATTCAAACACAAAAAAGCCCTGATGGGCGCGGCCTTACTGGCAACCGCACCAGCTGCTGCGGTGAAAGCCAGCGGCGGCGGCAGTACAGAAGGGAGTAAAAGCCAACGCGGTGTCAATCACCTCACCTTAGAAGAAGCGCCTTTAGAAAATATCACGATCTGTGTGCCCGGCAAAAGTGCGACAGGCATGACTGGAGATTTTCGCTTCTTACCGGATAAAGTCGCTGTCGTGATTGATCCCTTTGAGAAAAACTATGTCAAAATGACCTTTGTGGTTTCTCACATGACAGCCAGCCCCAAAAACAGGAAGCTGATTTTAGCGTATAGTCCTCAACTCTCGCCTTCACCACAAATCCCGACTCCTAAATCTATCAATAAACTGGAATTGGATTTAAGTGCAGCCGAGATTCTGGGTATTTACAATGTTTCCGACTTTGGTATGGAAGCGCAACCCGAAACACGCATCGGCGCGGGCAATCCTGCCCCCCGCGTCAAATGGGAATTTGATATCAACTTGGACAATTCAACAGTGCCCGTGATGATGAACAGTGGCAAAGACACCATTTATGTTCAAGCCGCGTTGTTGAATAGTGATGACTGGGAATCTCAAAAATTTGACAACATGATTCTTTCAGAAGTGGATACCATTCAATTTGTTCCGAATGAGTGTCCAAAGATGATGGATGGCAAGCGCGTTAGCGAGTTCAATATGAGTGAAGATGGGGTTAATAAAAACGGCGATGGAAGCAACGGTGGGGATAGTACCACTAATGGTGAGGGAAAATGAATGAGGTGTAGGGTAGGGTGGTAGAGCTTTTTTTGAGGTTTTTGAGGTATTTAATTAATATGCGGGTTTTATGTCGAATGCAACTGGTGGAAGCTTTCGCGATTAAAATCGTTCTAAACGCGCTTTGACGCTAAAGACGCTAAAGCTTTGCGTCTCTTGCGTTTTTTAATTCTATAAATCTATAGATAGGTGAGCAATATATTTGGTTGCCCACCTACAAACAGTTTAGCCTTTTGTTGGTGTTTCAGCAGAGTCATCAGCCGTAGGGGCTTCAACAGAGTCTTGATCTCCATCGGCAGCTGGCGTTTCAGCAGACTGATCAGCCTCACTAACTGGCGTTTCCGCAGACTTGTCACCCTCACTAACTGGCTTTTCAGCAGACTTGTGACTCTCGCTATCTGGCTTTTCATCAGAATTGTTACCCTCATTGCCTGGGTTTCAATTAGAATTGTTACTACCATTCAGCTTTTCAGTAGTCTCTTTGTCACTGGAGAACAACAACAACAACCAATAAGTCGCGCCCCCAACTGCGGCAGCTGCCACTATAGGCGCGGCCACAAGCGTAACGGCACCCGTTATCACACCACCACCGATCACACCCCCAATGGTTGCTAAACCCGCAGTGCTTACGCCAGCCACTGCGACTGCACCAACAACACCGGCTGTTCCAACACCTGCACCGGTGTACGTGCCAATTCGTGCGGCATCACACGCTTTTTGCTGCACTTTGCACCCCTTAAAGTAATGATCATTCATCACTTTAGCCGCTCCAAATCCACCAACGGCACCAACAAGTGGACTGGCAACCGCACCGACAACGCCGATACCGACGGCAGTACCTGCTGCGCCTGCGGCCGCACCTGCTGTTGCTGCTTTAGCGGCGGCACCTGCCGCAATGCCTGTCGTCACCGGATCAATAGCATGGGCAGAATTAAGGCAAGACATAGACAGTGCTAAACTACCAACAATTAACCATTTATTCATTAAAAAAATCTCCGTTGTTATTTCATCAAAAATTGAAGAGTATATAGTTTCTGAAAATGACTATATAAGAATCTAGTCGGATTATAAATTAATTTGAATCATATAAGCCAATAAATTTTTCTAGGGGCTTATCATATTTAATTTTTATGCCATCAATTCAAATCCAGTCTAAAAAACTGAACTACCTTGAAACCCGTTTGAAAAATTGATTTCTTTAACTCTTCTAAACCAATATAGCCCAAAAATGTGGACGCATTCTAATACAAAAAATAAGGCCGTGTCTATAAATCGTTATCATAATTAAACATTTATCGTTTTGGTATGGGTTCACTCAGCAATACGTTCTGATTGAATTGAATCAGGTAAAATCAATGAGTTATAAAATTTCATTCTAAATTCTGTCAGATTGGTTCACGTTTTTTGTTCATTTTTCATTTTTATTATTGGTATGCTGTCAATCATGCAAAAAAAAGTGAACACGAAAATGCGTGTTCACTTTAAGCATATCCAAAAAATAAATTATCTATTTTTTTTGTAGGGTGGGTAACATATTTTTGTTGCCCACCATTTCCTTCTACCGTGTGTAATCTGCCATTTCCCCCATAAGCTGTTCATAGACGCTTTGATCCGCTTCCCTATAAACGTCATTTCGTATCCCTTCTCGGGAAGAACGGCTGGTGCGTGTGCCTGTCATGGCATAACAGTCACTAAAATTCATATCGGCATCAACATGGTAAGCACATCCTGAAACAGTATCGTTTGCGGTAAAATCAAAACTAAAATACCGATTGACGCTGGCAGTCATTTCAAGAAGACTAAAGTTGTCAGACTTAGGGTTATATCCAGCAATGATCACATCACCGCCCCGATTCATCCCCCAAATATTGTATTCACCAGGAGTTGAACTTGATTCTTCCACCTCTGTCAACGTGTAGACATAAGTCATCGTGTTTGTCCCAACATTGTAGGTAAATGACCAAGTGCCGCGCAAACGTGCTGTTTGGCATTGGTTGTAAGAGGCAGATCCGGGATTCTGACAGGTTGTGCTGGTTGATGGAGTGGTTGGCGTGGGGGTCGATGGTTTGAGTGCTGGTGTGGTTCCACTTGCGGACAGAGTCGGACAAGCGATGGGATCGGCATTGGTTAGCGAAAAACCCATGGTTTCAGGGTTTGACAACTTCATTTGAAGCCGGTAACAATCAACACCCCCAAAGGGCCCAGGTACTTCTAGTACAGGGATAGATATAGTCCCCGTGGCACCATCAAATTTGGCGTTTTCGGCCAAGAGGGCAGATGGCTGTAAGAGCGTTGCAAACAACGCGATTGACAACAAGCGGATTTTAGATGACCAGTGATAATTCATCTTGAATACCTCTCTTTATATGAAAGTGGATAGGGGTAGATAAAGGTGATAGAGTTATCAGCTTTCTATCAATTTCACCCTTACGGCATCCCGACGAAATGAAAATGGGATGTACAGATTTGATTATACCATCCTTAGTAGCCTCCTTGTTTATTTCCTAAAAATCTTTTGAAGGGGCACACGAATATTTAAGACTTCATCAATGACTTCGGTATCGTGTGTGACATCAAAAGGCTTATACTGTTTCGCTGAGTAAACCGCTATCGACTCAAGGGCCGGTGTCACCAACCAACAAGATTTGATGCCAAGCGCAAAATAGGCTTTAAACTTGGCTAGAATCTCCTCAAAACCTTGTGTAGGTGAAAGAATTTCAATCACCAATGATGGCATTTTTGACATTTTAATAATGTCTTCAAGAGGATTCGGTTGATAGCTTTCTTCATAGATAGAAATATCGGGCTTGAGTTCCTCTTTGACTTTGAGTCCAAAAGGGCTTAGATCAGTTTGACTCACATCTAAACTCAGTTCAGTCGCGATGGTGAAATTATCATCAGGTAACCAGCGCGCTAAGCGGGCTTGAATAACACTATGATTCAGTGAACCCATATTTTGAAACCTCTCATCCAAATCATCAATCATTTATCCTCCATTAATGCTTCATTAAGAATACTTCATCACAAAATCATGATTTTTTGTAGGGCTCCCTACGGGTTTTTGTTGCCCACCATTCCCCAACTTCGCCAAATCAGGCCATAAGAAGCCGAATCAGCGTTCTATTTGTTTTTATAATTTATTAAGGCATAACAAAAAAATCGCTATTGGAAAAATCACTTTTGCAAGCATTATTATAAGCTTTTACCGCAACATAAAAATTGCTTCGAGTTTGTAGATCAGTTGAAAAAGTGGTTTCGTTAGCCACATCTAAACTATTTATAGGTAGGCCGAAGGGATAGGGGGCATAATAAATTTTATACCCTGTGGCCTCCTTAACTTGGGACCACGATATTTTGAGGCTGTTATTCTCAAGGGTTAAGGCCATCACAGGGCTTGATAATTCACACAAATGTTCTGCAATAAACTCGTTAAAGGCCGATATCCGTGTATACACGCCATAAGTATCCGGTTGGGCACAACTGTCGCCATAACTGACAATGCCGACTTGTGTCCAGCCGTGTGCTTCATCCTTGACCAATAATGGGCCACCACTGTCTCCTTGACAAGCATCTTTACCGCCTTCAACTAAACCAGCACATAACATATTAGGCGTTATTCTGAAAACCGCATTGGCCGCGTCACAGATCGCGCTGGAAACAATGGGTAGCGTGACTTGACGTAATTCGTCAAAAAAAGCAGGCCTGATTTTGATATCAGAGGTATTGCCCCAACCAAGCACGGTTGCCAGATTTTCTTCTGTATCCAATGTGCTGCCCTGCTTGATCAAATTAACAGGCGTTTGGGCTACCGCTGTTTCTAATTCTAATAAGGCAATATCAGAATCAAGGAGGCGATAATCGGGATGTATAATAATACGTTTGACAGGCACCCGCTCTGCTTCATCGGTTTTGAGATTATGTACACCGATAACCACATCGAAGTTAGGATTGTAAATGGCATCATCAACACAATGCGCCGCTGTGAGTACCCATTTGGGATGAATCAGGCTAGCACCACAAAATTGGCCTTCTAAGATCGAACTGCCTCGTTTGACGAGAGCAACCATCCAAGGCCAATCACCCGAACGAGCCGTTTCGCCACCGACGATTCTGAGCATTCTGCTATCAGTCGGTGGACTGGCCTGTGCCAGACTCATTGTTGATACCCATAAAATGAGTAGGCTGATGAGAGGTAATTTCATGTTCATTTTTTAAAAAAGAGTGATGATTCAATTTATTAATTATATTAAGGGCAACCACAAGGGATTGCCCCTACGAAGCCTGATAAATCTATGAAGGCCCGATTTTCGTTCCAAATTATGTGCTATTGGCGCTAATTCGCCAATGTCGTTTTGTGGTCGATGATGGACTTAATAGCCAAACCATTTCTGACAGGATTGACACCTTCTTTTACGAAAGCGGCATAGAAGATATAATCTCCCCCCATACCAGGTGGCACTTCAAAGTCTGCTACTAACCTGTCTGTTGTATCGACATTATCCAAAGACTTTTTAAAAGGTTGAGGCTGATTACTAAACGGTGCAATACCGAGTTCTGTTCTATAAAGCAATGAACCATTGGGCATTTGAATCGCAACCCAGAGATCAACTCGTTCATGGCGAGTTGTGTTGACCCTTTGTACCAAATCGACCCTAATCACCTCTCCCACTTTATAAAAGTCTTCTAGGTTTTGAAAAGCGAGATATAAATCGCCCTCTACTAGTGGCGGTTGCGTTGTTTCAGTATCCGTTGTCACACTCACTTGTTGGACCGTTTCGCCAGTAAGCCCTTGATTATCAGTGACGACCAACCTAATGGTATAATTACCCGCCTCTCTAAAAGTCATCGTAGCGGTTTGACCAGAGGCCGTCTGACTGTCAGAGGCAGTCCAACTGTAGCTGGTAATGCTACCATCAGGATCTTTTGAGGCACTGGCATCCAAGCTGACCGTTAAGGGCGCATTGCCTGACGGCGGTGTGACTGTAAAGTATGCCGAAGGCGCTTGGTTAGGCGGGTCACTGCTTGAAGGCATGTCGATGAGGAAAAAATCATCGAATGAGACATCAACGGCAGTTGAGGCTTCCAGATTCACACTGCCGCCACAATTTTCTAGCGTTAAGTTTTGGACTTCGGTGCTGTTGATAGAGAAAAAAAAGCGATTGTCTATCTTCATAATAGATAAATTGTTGGACTCGCCCGGCTTAATGAGAGAGGAGGCTGTCCACTCTACCCGTTTCTCATGTTGCCCGTTAAAAACGGTACTGATAGTGTACCCCGTGTTGTCTTGCCCATCTATCAGGAAAAGAACATAGTCAGCAGTGCCCATGCTATTTTTCTGATTGCAGACTGAAATCCCATAACCCCCATCACCATCACCACCTAGCCAAAGGGTATCAACTGATACGCCTAAGTTTTCAAAATAGTTAGAATGACTAGGGTTGGGGCTCCAGCCACCGGGATTCGCACCGCCAGCCCAAGCCACAGAACGTGCTCCTGAAGTGCCATCACCTTGGAAAACCAATTGTCCATTAGACACAGAAAAAAACTCAGCGCCAGAAAATCCGCCAGCATCGCTATTAAAATTCTCTATCGTAAAGGGAAGAACGATAAAATTATCAAAGGCAACATCCACTGACTTTGAGGCCTCCAGGCCAATGGCTCCCCCTGCACAACCGTCTATCGTTAATTCTTGGACTTCCGTATCGTTGATAGAGAACGAGAAAGAATTGCCTATTTTGAAGATAGACAATTCGTTAGCCAGGCTAGGCAATATCAGAGAACTGGGAGTCCACTCAATCTGTTTCTTAAATTGACCCGCTATCTCACTCATGATGATATAAGCGCCTTGGTGGATATAAAATCCAATAAAATCAGCGCGATCAAACTGATTTTTTTTGAGACAGACCGCCAAACCATAGCCCACCGCTTTTTCACCCCCTTCCCAAATCACCTCCGTGGAGACATTAAAGTCTTTGAAATAATTGGAGTTGTTGGGAGATGGATTCCAACCGCCGGGATTAGTACCACCCATCCACGGTGCGGTTATGGTTCCCTCATTGCGATTGCCACGAAATAGGTAGCGTCCATTCGACACGGAAAAGGTGTCATCTTCCAAAAACCCCCCAGGGCCGGTGTTAAAATCCTCCGCAACACCCACGGCCCATAGCGGGGTGGAAAAGACGATCATGAACAGTGTCATGATCAATTGCTTCGTGCTTGTCATTACTGTTTCCTCCGATTTAATGAGACATCATACATAAATCAACATCACCGCAAAGGCGCTTTGAACACTTTGGTAATCAAAAAACGTGTTGCATTATACACATTTTAGTCACTGCTATCTAATTTAATTGTCAGTTATCCTAATTGAATTTTTAGTTATTCGTTATTCGTTATTCGTTATTCGTTATTCGTTATTCGTTAGAGCTGCACACGGTTATAAATTAAATTTGATGTAGGGTGGGTAACGTGTTTTTGTTGCCCACCAAATCAATGTAGGGTGGGTAACGTGTTTTTGTTGCCCACCAAATCAATGTAGGGTGGGTAACGTGTTTT
>QNEL01000310.1 GCA_003645185.1 Candidatus Parabeggiatoa sp. nov. 3 | reverse complement strand
ATTTGCTTCGCGAAACGTCTCAGGTTTTTTGTAGATTTGCTTCGCGAAACGTCTCAGGTTTTTTGTAGATTTGCTTCGCGAAACGTCTCAGGTTTTTTGTAGATTTGCTTCGCGAAACGTCTCGGATTTTTTGTAGATTTGCTTCGCGAAACGTCTCAGGTTTTTTGTAGATTTGCTTCGCGAAACGTCTCAGGTTTTTTGTAGAGACGCGAAGCATCGCGTCTCTACAGGCAGCTTCTATTAAAATACCTGAAAATTTATGGTTCAGTACTTAGGATCTTGATTGGGAGCTTTTTTGAAAGGCATTTCTTTTATTAATTACTATGCCAATTTTATTGGCAAACGCAAGAGGCGCAAGAGACGCAAGAGACGCAAGAGATGTTTCGATTTCAGCATAGCGTCAAAGCGCGTTGATTTTATAAAAAGCTATATTTAATTCGTTAATATGATAGACTGCAAAAAATTTTATTATAAGTTTATGCGTTCAAGCATTCAGTTGTTCATAAATATGAATCAAAATAGAACGCTGATATTTAGCTTCGCTGACCTTCGGTTCACGCAAATGTTTTTGCGCGCAAAAAACATTATTTCACGCTTAAGTTTCGCGGAGCGAAACTTAAGCGTGAAATGTGAAATGCTGATGTTCATGATTTACGCTGATTAGGCTTTTACCAACCTTAGAGAATGCAAATAATGAGTCAAACTGTAACACTTCATTTACAGGATAGCTTTTATGAACCGATAAAGCGTATTGCAGGCGATGGCTCAACCTATAGAATCTGTTCTATTGAAGGCACTTCAAACGTCTCTACCGCCCCTTGATGGTTTGTCTGATGAACAGATTGCTGAATTGACTCAGTTGGAAACATTAGATAATACCGCACTCAAACAATTGTTGTTAAAAACGGTACCTAAAGAACAACAACAGGCTTTAGAGACTTTACTCCAAAAAAATCAAGCAGGGATACTCACAGACACCGAACAAAAAAAGTTAGAGTTAGAGTTGTTACAAATAAATAAATAGTCAATAAAATCATGTTGCAAAAAGCACGGGCTGCTGTTTTGCTACGATTTTGCGGACAACGTTTGCCAACATTAACAGCAATTGCGTCAACTGACAACGGCAAGATATGAATTATAAACGTATCCAAATCAGACTTTTTCAAAAGGAAATTGGCTTTTGACTCTCGATGATCACGTTTTCCGATTCTGCTATATAACGACAAGGATTGTTTATAAGAAAGGATTAAAACCGCTAACTTTTTAATGAGGATGGTGGGCAACAAAAACACGTTACCCACCCTACATAGAAGTTGTGTTATACCCGTGTGCAGTATATAACCCAAAACGAGGATAAAATATGATGCCACCTTTATTAATTATTGCAAGCGGCATGATCACTTATGCTGGGATCAAATGGTATCGGCGTTCAAAAACATCAACTGTTGATGAAGACGTTTTGACTCCAAAATCCAAAACAGAGCATATTGTGCCTGACAATCAGCAACTTAGCGAGGCGAGCTACGCTATCAACACGGTTCATCAAGATTTTACTGTCGCTTCGATATCATTCGCTTTGGCAACAGCCGGCTCTTTTTTTTATTCGTTTCCATTGAGTCTCGCAAGCATGTTTGGTGTGAGCTATAACACGACACCAATATGGCAGAAAGGCTACGAGTCTGTTGTTGAACGCAAACAATTGAATGGCCCAGTTGCTTATTCCGTTTTAGTCGGCAGTTTTCTGCTCACAAACCATTATTTTATGGCCGCGCTTATTAACTGGTTATTTTATTTAAGCAAACGCTTTTTGTTTCTCTTCAAAGATAGCTTCCAAAAAGGCCTCATCGGTTTTTTGGTGGCCACAGAACCCCCTGATTCTGTTTGGCTTCTGAAAGATGGGGTTGAAATTGAGGCCTCGGTTGATAGCTTGAAGGCGGGTGATATCATTGTTGTGAATGCGGGGAAAATGATACCTGTAGATGGTTTCATTACTGAAGGTACGGCTTTAATTGATCAGACTCTTTTGACGGGAGAGGCAGATTCTTCCCCCTTAGAGAAAAAGGCCGGTGCTCATGTGTTTGCCTTCACCTATGTCTTGTCAGGGCAAATATACATTAAAGTTAAGAAATGGGGAACAGAGACTTATGCTGCTAAAATGGCGGCCATGTATTCATGAATTTTGTTGCTCATCACAAAAAATGTAGGGTGGGTTAGCGATGCGACAATGAACTCAACCTCAACTCAGATTTCACCGACAGCGATCCCACCATTTTTGAAAAAACAGGCGCAAACGATTTATTTCATCCCCGCTTGCCCACCATCCCTATTGAAAGAACATGCTCAAACGAATTTACATCAACAATTTTAGATGCTTAGTCAATTTTGAATTGACAGTTGATACCCTGAATTTATATCTTGGCGCTAATGGCACTGGAAAAACCAGTATTTTTGAAGTCTTATTAAAAATTCAAAAACTTATCGTGGCTAATCAAGACGTTATAGAGTTGTTTGAACCTGCTGATTTGACCAGATGGCAAGATGCTGTCATCCAAAACTTTGAATTAGATATTGCTGGAAATGGGGGAATTTATCAGTATTCATTGGCGCTTGAACAAGAAAAAACACATTTCAGAATACAACATGAGCGTTTATCCTTTAATGAACAGCCCTTGTTTGAATTTCAGATTCAAGCCGAAGGTGGAGTCGCGCAGCTCTATCATGATGATCACTCTCGCGGCCCTGAATACCCTTGTGATTGGTCACGTTCTGGTATTGCCGCTCTCCAAGACAGGCCTGATAATCAAAAACTGACTTGGTTTAAACAACGGATAGCGCGGTTTTTTATAGTTCATTTCAATCCCGCGACAATGGGTTCAGAAAGCCGTCAAGAAGACATGACTCCAAATTGGGATATGTCAAACTATGCCGCTTGGTTTCGATATTTATCTCAAGATCAGGGTATCATTTTCAATTTAACAAATGAGTTACGTGATATTTTACCGGGTTTCAAAGCGTTCAAAATTATTCCAGCAGGTGAAGCGAAAATCTTGTCTGTCGATTTTAATCAATCGGGCACTCAAAAAGCCATTAATTATAAATTTGATGAATTATCCGACGGGCAACGTGTTATGATGGTATTATATACGCTCATACATTGCATCTCTGATGGCGAAGAGTACACCTTGTGCATTGATGAACCTGAAAACTATTTAGCTTTACCAGAAATTCAACCTTGGCTTGACAGGCTTTATGATCAATGCCAAGACAATCAGACACAAGCGTTATTGATTTCTCACCATCCTAAATTAATCAACTATTTAGCCAGTCATGCTGGTTATTGGTTTAGTCGTCAAGATAATGCTCATGTCCGTACTCAATATGTAACTGATCAAGAGAGTGGATTATCTATTGCTGAACTGGTTGCACGGGGATGGATTTATGACGACTAGCCACGATAAACCGCAAGTTGTTATTTTATGTGAAGATATCATGCAGTATCATTTTGCACGAAAATATCTTCAGTGCAGAGGTTTTAAAAGATTTAGTCCCAAAATTTGTCCCAAAGGTAGACGTTCTGGTGAACAATACGTGCGTGAACACTATGCACAGGAAGTTAAAGCTTATCGAAGCAAGGTAAATTATCTCAAGACTGCCTTAGTGGTTATAATTGATGCTGACAAAAATCAGATAGAGGCACGCATAAACGCTTTAGAACAATCACAACAGATGATTGAATTACATCAAGATTCACGGTTAGATTCTGAAAGAATCGCGATTTGTGTTCCCGCTAGAAATATTGAAACTTGGATTCATTATTTGGCTGGGAATGACTATAATGAGGAAGAATCTTATAAAAGTTTATATAGCAAAGGGATATCTCCCGGTAAGTTTTCTGAAAAACTCGCTAAAAAAATCTGTCCTCAAGGGCTTGCTGAAGATGCGCCACCCTCCTTGCATCATGCGTGTCATGAATTGAAAAGACTTAAACTCGCCTAGTTTCCAAGTCATCTTGAGTTTGTCTTCATTGAGGTTTAGCGTCAAGTTTCATACAAGGGCAACCACAAGGGATTGCCCCTACAACATCATGTTCCCAAAATGGTGGGCAAGCGGGTGGTGGGGTATGAGATCAAAATCACTTAAATCGTGGCACTAAGCGATCCCACCCTACATAATTATTTGAATACTTATAATTCAATACAAACAACAACGAGGAAAATGGATGTTTAATACTGACACGATGACTACAATCCAATCTCTTTTAAAACAACGTATCCTCATTCTTGATGGTGCTATGGGCACTATGATTCAGGAGTACAATTTGGAGGAAGCCGATTTTCGCGCTGAGCGTTTCAAAGAGTGGCCCCGTGATTTAAAAGGCAATAATGACTTGTTGTCAATCACGCAACCGCAGATCATTAAGGCCATTCATACCGAATACTTGGAAGCGGGGGCCGATATCATTGAAACCAATACCTTCAATGCTACCCGCGTTGCGATGGCTGACTACCAGATGGAAAATCTGGTTTATGAACTTAATGCTGCAGGTGCTAAAGTGGCACGCGAAGCCGCTGATGAAATGACGGCCAAAACCCCTGATAAGCCTCGCTTTGTTGCGGGTGTGCTTGGGCCCACAAATCGTACTGCTTCCATTTCTCCTGATGTGAATGATCCTGGCTTTCGCAATATTACTTTTGATGGATTAGTGGAGGCATACTATGAAGCGACAACAGCTTTAGTTGAAGGGGGCGCTGATTTACTCCTGATTGAAACCATATTCGATACTTTAAATGCTAAAGCGGCTATTTTTGCGGTTCACAAATATTTTGATGATCATAATTTGCGTTTACCGATTATGATTTCGGGTACGATTACTGATGAATCGGGCCGCCTGTTATCTGGGCAAACTGCAGAAGCTTTTTGGAACTCTGTGCGCCATGCTCAACCCCTCTCTATTGGTTTGAACTGTGCTTTGGGGCCTGAACAGTTGCGCCAATATGTTGTTGAATTGTCAAGGATTTCAGAAACTTATGTTTCCGCTCACCCTAACGCAGGGTTGCCTAATGAATTTGGGGGGTATGATAAAACGCCTGATGAAATGGCTAGCGAAGTTGTTGAATGGGCACAAAGTGGTTTTCTTAACATTCTTGGCGGCTGTTGCGGTAGTACACCAGATCATATTCGCGCTATTCGCGAAGCGGTTGAGAAATCGGAGCCGCGCAAATTACCCGCAATTCCAAAAGCTTGTCGTTTGTCTGGTTTAGAACCTTGCACTATTGATAAAGACGCTTTGTTTGTCAATGTCGGTGAACGCACTAATGTCACCGGTTCGGCTCGTTTTAAACGCCTGATTAAAGCGGAAAATTATGAAGAAGCTTTGAAAGTGGCGCGTCAGCAAGTGGAAAATGGGGCCCAAGTGATTGATATCAATATGGATGAAGGGCTGTTGGATTCTCAGGCAGTGATGGTAACATTCTTGAATCTGTTAGCGGCTGAGCCTGAAATATCTAAAGTGCCGATTATGATTGACTCCTCTAAATGGGCCGTTTTGGAAGCGGGCTTGAAATGTGTTCAGGGTAAAGCTATCGTTAATTCTATCAGCCTGAAGGAAGGTGAGGAGAAATTCATTCAACAAGCTAAGCTGATTCGTCGCTATGGTGCGGCCGTCGTCGTTATGGCTTTTGATGAAGAGGGGCAAGCAGATACGAAAGCGCGGAAGGTGACGATTTGTCAACGTTGTTATCAGATTTTGACAGAGCAACTGGGCTTTCCAGCGGAAGACATTATCTTTGATCCGAATGTGTTCGCTGTCGCGACGGGGATTGAGGAGCATAATAATTATGCGGTTGATTTTATTGAAGCGACGCGCGAAATCAAGCAAAGCTTGCCTCATGCCCTGATTTCGGGTGGCGTTTCCAATGTGTCATTCTCATTTCGCGGCAATAATCCGCTACGTGAAGCCATTCATTCCGTTTTCCTCTATCATGCTATCCAAGCCGGTATGGATATGGGGATTGTGAATGCGGGACAATTGGCGATTTATGAGGATTTACCAGCAGAATTGCGTGAGCGGGTTGAAGATGTGATTTTGAATCGCCGTGAGGATGGCACTGAGCGATTATTAGAAGTGGCTGAAAAATATAAAGCAGGTGGCAGCAAACAAGATAAAACACCTGATCTCGCTTGGCGCGATGCACCAGTGGGTAAACGGCTTGAACATGCCATGGTTAAAGGGATTACGGATTATATTGAGGCAGATACTGAAGAAGCGCGGCAAGAAGCTGAACGGCCTATACATGTGATTGAAGGGCCCTTGATGGATGGCATGAATGTCGTGGGTGACTTATTTGGTGTCGGCAAAATGTTTCTGCCGCAAGTGGTTAAATCGGCTCGCGTGATGAAAAAAGCGGTTGCTTACTTAATGCCCTATATTGAAGCGGAAAAAAGCGAAGGGGGCGTGATAGAAACTCAAGGCAAAATTCTCATGGCAACCGTTAAGGGGGATGTTCACGACATTGGTAAAAACATTGTCGGTGTGGTTTTGCAATGCAATAATTTTGAAGTCGTCGATTTAGGCGTGATGGTGCCTGCGGAAACGATCCTGAAAACGGCTCGCGAAAAAAACTGCAATATGATTGGTTTATCGGGGCTGATCACGCCTTCATTAGACGAAATGGTGCATGTCGCGAAGGAAATGGAACGTCAAGGCTTTGATTTACCGTTATTGATTGGCGGAGCGACGACTTCTAAAGTCCATACAGCGGTTAAAATCGAACCGGGCTACAAGAAAAACCAGGTTGTCTATGTACCTGATGCTTCCCGTGCGGTAGGGGTAGCCCAAAGCTTGCTGTCTAGCGAATTAAAAGCGAAGTATAGCCAACAAATTCGTGAAGAATACGCGCAAATCCGCGAACAACGTGCAGGGCAGCAAAGCCAACGCAAAAAGGCAACGTTACAACAAGCCAGAGCGAACAAACTGGCGCTTGACTGGAAAGTCTATACACCGCCTAAACCGAGTTTTTTAGGCCTGAAAGTTTTTAAAAACTACCCCTTATCGGCATTACGGGAACGGATTGACTGGACACCGTTTTTTAAAACGTGGGAATTGCCAGGGCGTTATCCGCAGCTTTTGGATGATCAAGTCGTGGGAGACGAAGCCCGAAAAGTCTTTAACGATGCTCAAAGGATGTTAGATCATATTATCAAGGAAAACTGGCTTGAAGCGCGTGGCGTGATTGGCTTTTTTCCGGCAAACAGTATTGATGATGATGACATTGCCATTTACGAGGATGACAACCGCACTGAAGTCAAAACGGTGCTACACCACATTCGTCAACAAATCTCCAAAAACAAAGTGAAACCTAATTTGTGTCTGGCTGATTTCATCTCGCCGAAAGAAACGGGGTTGGCTGATTATATTGGTGCTTTTGCAGTCACGGCGGGGATTGGGATAGAGAAACACGTAGCGCGTTTTAAACAAGAGTACGATGATTACAACAGTATTCTCTTGAAAGCATTAGCAGATCGTCTCGCAGAAGCTTTTGCCGAACATATGCACAAGGAAGTGCGTCAAACATTTTGGGGTTATGCGCCGAATGAAACGTTTACGAATGCCGATTTGATCAAAGAAGCCTATCGTGGCATCCGCCCGGCCCCAGGTTATCCTGCCTGCCCAGATCACACGGAAAAAGCAACGCTGTGGAAACTGATTGAACCTGATAAACATGCGGATATCCGCTTAACCGAAAGTTTTGCGATGTTCCCAGCCGCTGCGGTTTCAGGTTGGTACTTTTCCCATCCTGAAGGGCAATATTTTGGTACGGGCAAGATTGAAAAAGATCAACTGGAAGACTATGCCAAACGGAAAGGCATGACAGTCGCAGAAGCTGAGCGGTGGTTGGCACCGATATTGGGGTATTAAAGATATAATAAACGCAAAAGGCGCAAACACGCATGCTCTTGGTTTAAACACTTGCCTCTATTGCGTCTATTGCGTCTATTGCGTTTTATTTTAATCCGTTTTAATCGGGCCTTTCTCAGTTTACAGGATAGAAATGCTCATCAAACCAGGCAAAATTCTGATGAATGTCTTTGAGAATGCGTGGTGAAATCTGATGATGCGTCAAGGGTTTTATCAAAGGATAGGTTTCATGCCGATACTTAAAACGATAATAACTGTCACTTTCATGCGATTTAACGGTTAAGTTTTGCCAATCAATATATCAGATAACCCTAACCCGCCCCGACGCAAAATAAATTTTGCACTCCATTCGCCCCGACGCAAAATTTATTTTAAAAAGGGTGAACACGATCGGGCAGCCCCGACTAGTTTATAGTTTATAAAAACCTGACAGGTTTTGAAAACCTGTCAGGTTTGGGCCAAAAACTTATTAAGTGAAAAGTTGAACAGTCAATGTTCATGCCCGTTTTCTTCTTGTGCCAAGATACTGTCTTCCGTCTATCAAAAACAATCAGCCAACCTTCTTGACAACCCAGTGTATCCATATAATTGGCTATAATTTTTTAAATCCTTTCAGAAACCATTCTTATCGTTATTGAAATTTTTTAAAAGGATAACTGACATGAAAAAAACATTTAACATTGCAGGGCCTTGTTGCCCTGCTGAACACTATATGCTACCGACACAGGAACGATGTGTGGGCCTCATTAATCTGATTGATCATAGGCAATACTTCGTAATCCATGCCGCCCGACAGTCGGGTAAAACCACGCTGTTGTTGGAATTAAGCCAGCAATTGAATGAGGCGGGCGAATATTATGCCTTATATTGTTCCCTTGAAACAGTGCAAGGCATTGATGATCCAAAAGAAGGGATACCGGCTATTATCAATGTGATAAAAAGTCTGCTGAAATTTCATCAAACCTTGAAGCCTTATTCTTTTGCCGATCAAGTTGATTATGGCGATTTCAATGTCGCTTTGATGGAAGCATTCAGTTATTTTTGTGAACAATTAGACAAACCATTGGTTGTTTTATTTGATGAGATTGATTGTTTATCAAACGGCACACTCATTTCATTTTTACAACAACTGAGGAATGGATACATTAACCGTAGCCTTATGCCTTTTGTGCATTCTATCGCATTGGTAGGAATGCGGAATATTTGTGATTACAAAGGCAAAATTCGTAAGGATCCAGACACATTGGGTAGTGCAAGCCCTTTTTATATCGTCAAAACCTCCAAAACGTTGCGCCATTTTACAAAAGAGTTATCCCTAACCGTTTTGTTGGTAACATTTAATGAAAGTACCATGCATCAAAGGGTGGGTAGCGTCTTTTTGCAGCCCACCATCACCCAATTACTTACGCTTCATCACTCTTATGATTCAATCTGTTTTCTCTCAATTTTTCGACTAACTTTTTACTATCCAACTTTT
>QNEL01000309.1 GCA_003645185.1 Candidatus Parabeggiatoa sp. nov. 3 | reverse complement strand
CGCTGAATTATAAAAGTTGTTTATTCGATATTAGGTTGTGATTTATGTTAAGTACTTTGAAACTTCGTTCGCGTAGCTCATTACGGGCCGATAAACGAATAATGAGTACAACGAATGACGTGGATAAACGAATAAGGCGCATTTCCCAGTGTTCTATCCTATAATTTAAAGCAATCACGATTGTATTGATAACTGATAACTGATAACGGATAACTGATAACTGATAACTGACAACGTTCTATTTGATTTTGACTTATACTATTATTAGATAATGAATATACTCAACGCGGTGACAAACTGAATTTTTTTAATTTAATGGTGGGCAACAAAAACCCGTTACCCACCCTACATTAAATTTAATTTAAATGGGGCCGGCAACAAAAACCCGTTACCCACCCTACATTAAATTTAATTTAAATGGGGCCGGCAACAAAAACCCGTTACCCACCCGACATCAAATTTAATTTAAATGGGGCCGGCAACAAAAACCCGTTACCCACCCTACATCAAATTTAATTTATAACCGTGTGCAGTATACTTAACAATCCTAATAATTCATCAGGAGTATCCTTTTATGAAACACACTAAACGGGGCTGTTGTTGGCAGATGCCTTCAATTCAATACCCCATTATATATCTACTATTCATGTTCATATTCGGTTGGCAGTCTCAAATACTGGCGGCCGATATCATTAGCACCGTTGCCGGGGATGGCACGGATGGCTATAGCGGGGATGGCGCGGCGGCGATTAAAGCTCAACTCAATACCCCTGCGGCTATCACTCTCAGCAAGACGGGTAATCTCTATATCGTTGATACGGGTAATCATCGCATTCGTCAAGTTGATACGAGTGGCAATATCAGCACTATTGCGGGTGATGGGAATCTCGGATTCGCTGGTGATGGCGGCCCGGCGACGGCTGCAAAACTCAATTACCCTTTAGGTATGGGCATCGATAGCGCGGGTAATCTCTATATTGCTGATACTGAAAACCATCGCATTCGTAAAATCGATTCGAGTGGCAATATCTCTACTGTCGCGGGTGATGGTGAGCGTGGTTATAGTGGTGATGGCGGTGCGGCTGTCAGTGCTAAGCTTAATAATCCGATGTGGGTTGCGCTTGATAGTGCGGGTAATCTCTATATCGCTGATACGAGCAATAACGTCATTCGTAAACTGGATATCGTCAGTGGCAGTATCACAACTGTTGCTGGGGATAGCAGTGTGGGATCAGCCGGTGATGGCGGGCCCGCGACGGCGGCACAATTGAACCATCCTACGGGCCTTGATATCGACACGGCAGGTAATCTTTATATCGCTGATTCGGCTAATCATCGCATTCGCAAAGTCGATACGACGGGTAATATCACGACTATCGCTGGGGATGGTAATTCGGGATTTGTGGGAGATGGCAAAATCGCGACGGCCGCACAACTTAATTCACCTACTCAAGTGATGGTTGATAGCAGTGGGCAGGTTTATATTGCTGATACTTCTAATCATCGTATTCGCAAAATCAGTACAGATAATATTATTACGACGATGGCGGGTGATGGTAATGGCGGTTATAGCGGTGATGGGGGCGATCCGACGGCCGCTAAGCTTAATTCGCCGCAAGATATCGTTGTCGATAATCAGGGCAATTTCTATATTGCGGATTCCGATAATAATCGCATTCGTAAAATCAGTTCTGGTGATGAGAAACCGACTAGTGGTAGTGTGATGTTAACGGTAAGCAGCGCGGGCACGGGAAAAGGCGCGATTACTGCGCCACCAGGAGTGGCGGTTGGGATAAATTGCGGTACGCTTTGTAGCGAAGACTATGCCGTTAATATTGATGTGATTTTGACTGCGACACCCGATGCGAGTTCTGTCTTCACAAATTGGGGCGGGCAATGTGCGGGTACAGATACCGTTATCACGTTAACGATGGATAGCGCGAAAACCTGTACGGCTACCTTTACGCAATCTGAAATCAGGGGTATGCCTTTGATTGATAAAGAAATTATGGGTGTTGGGGGTGTGAGCGGTTTGGCCGGTGTCAATGCTGTCGCGCTCAGTGCTGATGGTTTAAACCTCTACGCTACCGCTTTCACTGATAGTGCCGTAACCGTTTTTAATCGTGATCCCAAAACAGGCGCGTTGACGTTTAAAGACGTTATCATGAATAGCGATATCGGTGTCGGTTTGCAAGGCGCGAATGCGGTGGCTGTTAGTCCAGATGATAAACATGTTTATGTCGCCAGTGCCCTTGATAATGCCGTTGTCGTGTTTACTCGCGATACCGCGACGGGCGAAATCACGCTAGTTGAAATTCAACAAGATGCTGTGAATGGGGGAGATGGTTTAGGCGGGGCCAGCGCGATTGCGATCAGCCCCGATAATCGGCGCGTTTATGTCACTGGTAATCAAGATAATGCCCTCACGGTTTTTGAACGCGATATCAATACGGGTGCTTTAAGCTTCTTGCAAATGCAGCAAGATGATGTCGGTAGTGTGAATGGTTTAAAAGGCGCTACTGATGTCACTGTCAGTCAAGACAATCTGTTTATTTATGTCACCGGCAGCGGCGATAACGCGATTGCGCTTTTTACCCGCAATGCAGAATTGGGTGAAATCGGTTTTGTCGGCCTCTATGAAAATGGCACGGCCGGTATTAATGGGCTCAATGGGGCATACGGGATCGCAATAAGCCCTGACAACAACCATCTTTATGTGACGGGTAATGGCGATAACGCCCTGCTTGCCTTTCTTCGCAATCCGGTTACCGGTGAACTGACTTACTTGCAAACGCATCAAGATGGTGAGAATGGCGTAAATGGTTTAAGTGGTTCAAGGGATATCGTGATTAGCCCGACTGGGCATCGCCTCTATGTCGCCAGTGTGAATGATAATGCGCTGGCTATCTTTGATCGTGATGCAACAAGCGGCCAACTCACTTTTAAAGAAGTGGTTAAAAATGGCATCAATAACATCACGACACTTGAAGGCGCAACGGCCGTTGCGGGTAGTTCAGACGGCGCATCGGTTTATGTCGCGGCCCTATTTAGTAATAGCATCACCGCATTCAGTACCTTATCAACCGATCTGCAAATCAGCATGATTGCCGCGCAAGATCGCGTTGCGATCAGCAGCCCATTGGCTTATTCGATAACCGTCACTAACCGTGGGCCGGATCAAGCAACCGGTGTGACGCTGATAGACACCTTACCTGTTGGAATTGAATTTTCAACCGCCGAAGCCACGCAAGGTAGTTGCAGCCATGATGCCACCAATAATGTCGTGAATTGCGCGTTGGAAACGCTTGCCGCGCAAGCGGCCGTCACTGTGACACTGACGATCACCACACCGGCCTCTATTGGTACCGGTGTACTCACCAATCAAGCAATCGTAACCAGTAATCAAGTTGATCCGAATCTCAGCAATAACAGCGTTGCTAAAGATATCCCCTTAGTGGAAACCATCCCTACGGCCGATTTAAAAGTCGATATCAATAGCAATCTGGAAACGGCCAGTGTAGAAAGCCCTTTAATTTATACGGTTAATATAACCAATCAAGGGCCGCATCCCGCGAATGAAGTCGTTTTAACCAACACCCTCCCATCCGGAGTCACCTACAACGCTAAAGACAGTGATACGCGCTGTACCTACAATGCCGGTATAGCCACCTGCCCACTGGGTATGCTGGATATCAATACCACAGTTCAAATTCCGGTTCATGTTGTCACGACGAATACACCCGGTGCCATAACTTTCACGGCCCATGTCAAAAGCGCGGAAGCCGAACCCACACCGGCCAATAACACGGCCACAATTGAAAACACAGTTGGCGAACTAAAACTTGATTTAGCCATTACCGAAGCCACCGCAACCCCGTCAACAACTGTCGGGCATAATATGATTTATACCATCACGGTTACCAATCACAGCGCATCCCCAGCGCCCGGTGTTGTACTCACCGCCCAACTGCCAAAAGAAGTCAAATATGTTTCCGACACAGCCGGCTGTAGCTATGCCCAATTTAAAATCACTTGTGAACTCGGTACCCTCGTAGCCAGTGGTTCCAAACCTTTGGGTATCACAGCCCTAGCGATTCAAAATGGCACCAATATCTCAACCACTTTCACCGTCACAAGTGCCGGCACTGACACCGATGAGAGCAATAATTCAAAAACCACGATCATCAACAGCATTACAGGTGAAGCAGCCGATTTAGTCGTCACCGCTTCCGACGGAGGTGATAATCCGATTTTAATCGGGAATACGCTTACCTATACTGTTGTTGTCACCAACAACGGCCCCAACATTGCGCCAGCAAGCATCCATATCACTTTAAGCGGTAACAACGTTTTAGTGGGCAGCATCACAGGAGACAACTGTGGCGCGGGTATCGACTTTGAATGTACCACAACCGAACCGATTCCCGTCGGCGGCAATGCCACCGTCACAATCCAAGCCACCCCTACCACGATAGGGAATTTAATCCTAACGGCCGAAGTCAACAGCACTACCTTCGATCCGACACAACCCAATATCACTACCCTAGAAACGGCAGTTTCAAATAAAGAAACCGATATCGGTATCACGCTAACGGCCGAACCCACAAAAGGCTTTTTAAAAAAACCCCTCACTTACACTACCAGCGTCACCAACAAAGGCCCGCATCAAGCGGCCGGTATTACCGTCAGACAAGAACTCCCGCCCAGTGTCACCTACCTTTCAGCCAGCGGCAGTCAAGGCGAACCTTGCACCTATCTGAATAACGTCGTCACCTGCCCACTTGGGCCCCTCAATCTCGACGATACCGCGACAGTACTTACTCTCGTCGTACCAACCCTAGTCGGTAAACTCAATACCAGCGCTCGCGTGGATAGCGAAACCTTTGATCCTGAACAAACCAATAATACCGCGCTGCTGGAAACAGAAGTCGGACAATTCACCACCGATCTCAGTTTAACCATCACCGATGATCCTGATCCTGGCATTATAGATAACGCCATCACCTACACCTTAACCATCAGCAATAGTGGCCCTGATTTAGCCAATAATATCCAATTAATCAGTCAGTTACCCGAAAACGTTGTTTTCAAATCACCGGCCAGCATCACCCCGGCCGAAGCCAAAGGCTTGTGTACAGATATCAACGAAACCAATGAAATCAGTTGCACCATTGAGACGCTACCCAATGAAGGCACTGTCAGCATAAGCGTCATCGTATTGCCACTCTCAGTCGGAGAATACACCCTCAGCGCCAGCGTCACCGGAAACGAATTTGATGCGAATGAGAAAAACAACAGCGCCAGCGCAGAAACGCGCGTTAACACCCCCTCAACGCTCTTTTTTGTCGAAGCACAAGATCGGTTCAACGGCGTAGAAGGATTAGGCGGCATCATGGCCGTCGCGCTCAGCCCAGATGGACAACAAGTTTACGCCACCGGCTTCAGTGACAACACCCTAGTCGTCTTAACACGCAACACCAATAATGGACAACTCAGTTTTGCCCAAGTGCTCAAAGATGACACCAACGACATCGACGGCCTCGCACAAGCCAGTAACCTCACCACCAGTCCAGACGGGGCCTTTATCTATGCAACCGGTTTCAGCGACAACGCCGTCGCCGTATTCAGTCGAGAAACGATCAGCGGCACATTAACGTTTATAGAAGTCCACAAAAAAGGCACCAACGACGTAGATGGATTAGGCGGCGCATTAGCCGTCACCGCCACCGAAAATCATCTCTACGTCGCCGGCCACGGCGATGATGCCATCGCGCTATTCAACCGCGATCCGGAAACCGGCAAACTGACATTTATCGAAGCCACCCGTATTGAAGAAGAAGGCCAAAAACTAGATGGCGCGAATGCTTTAACCGTCACACCCGACGGCCTACACCTACTCGCCACCTGTGCCAACAACAACAGCCTAGCCGTTTTCAGTCGAGACACCACCAGCGGCCAACTCACCTTAATACAAACCCTCAAAGACGACAAAACCGGTGGCGAAGGATTAGACAAACCCACAGCCGTCATCGTCAGTGCCGACGGCCAACACGTTTACATCACCGCCGGCGGAAGCGACAACGCCCTCAGCGTATTCAGTCGCGCCCCAGACAGCGGATTACTCACCTTTCTTGAAAAACACAAAGATGATGTTAGCGGCGTTGACGGATTAAATGAAGCATCCGGTTTAACCCTCAGTAGCGACGGCCTCTATATTTATGTAGCCGGCCGAGGCGACAACGCCGTAGCCGCCTTTCGTCGTCAACCCGACACAGGCACACTCAGTTTTGTAGAAGCCATCCGAGACAGCATTGACGGCATTGAAGGCCTCAGTGGTGCCCGCTCAATAGCCCTCTCCCCCTCAGGTGTTCATCTGTACATTGCCGGATTTTCCGACAACGCACTCGCCGTATTAAGTCGCGCCATGGCCGACTTAAGCATCAGCATCAGCGACAGCGACGATCCCATCAAAGTCGGCGAAAACCTCGCCTACCGGATCACCGTCACCAACAACGGCCCTCATCAAGCCACTAAGATCAGCCTAGAAAACAACTTACCCAAGCCCATCAGCCTGATCTCATTTAGCCCCAGCCAAGGCACATGTACCGCAACAGGCAATGAAAAACTCACTTGCCAGCTAGGTGCCCTAGATAAAGGGGCCAAACTCACCTTATCGGTTGTCGTCTCACCGATTGATACCGGCGAATTGAGCAACCAGATCACCATTACGGCCAACGAATTTGATCCCACCCCGAGCAGCGTAACAGAAACGACACAGGTTAAAGCCGAAGCCGATTTATGGATCAGCGCCAAAATCACACCCGAACCGGCCCGTTTTGAAACCGAACTCACCTACGAGATCACCGTCATCAATAACGGCCCAGATTCGGCGAAAAACATCACCCTGACAAACGAATTGCCCGAAAAAGTCAAATACATTTCCAGCGAAGTGAATACCGACAAAACGCCCTGCTTTCATGACGACACCAACCACAGCATCAACTGTACAATATCCCAAATAGCCGCCGGCGCCAACAGCCTCATTACCCTAGTTGTCATGCCCCTTCAAGAAGGGATCAATATAAGCAATGTCGCTTCAGTTAGCGCACCCGCATTTGATGCCAACTTAACCAATAACCGGATCACCACCAGCACACCTGTGGTATTCAATGTCATTGAAGACACCTACAACAACAGCGGCAAAAACCTGCACAACTACCAAATCAGCGCCAGCGGCGCCGTCATAGGCGGATCCGTTTCCGGCACCATTCAAAATCAAGGGCTACTGTCAGATGTTTGGATACTCCCTGATACCACCGTCAGCGGCGGCAAACTGTCCAAAAACATCATCAATGAAGGCACGATTGAGAACGTCCAATTGCTCAGCAACACCGTCATAAAAGGCGGCCAAGTGCGCGGCACAATCACCGGCTTCCCCACAGCCCCCGCCAACATCAATGCCAAAATAGCGGCCGACACCCAACTCAGCCATATCATTATCGGCAACAACAGCCGAGTCGATCCCAAAGCCCAACTCGGCCAAGGCGTTGTTTTTGTTGACAATAAAACCATACCCGCCGGGATAAACCTAACAGGCGCATTACTCAGCATCACCGGCCCAATCAAAGGCAGCCAAGCCGTCGCCCTATCCACAGATATTCTGCAAGAATCTGATGGGAACCTGCTAGAAGCCTTCAACGCGATACCCGACTTAAAAAACAACAACTTAGTGTTTTCACAAGATTCAGAAACCGGCAATGTCTACTGGCAAGGCGGAAATGACAACCTCATATTATGGCCAGCCGCCATCTACCAAGCCCCGGCAACAGAAGGCCCAGGAATCGGCATCAACCCAGATGCCCGTCTCACCTTCACGACAGAAAACGGCCGACAAATCATCCTCCACCCCGGCATAGAAAACCCAGCCGCCTTACAAACAGCCCTAATAGAATGGGGCCTGGTAAGATTTGAAATGGGTTCAGACGGCAACCTCAGCATCAGCGGAGATCCCCAGTTTAAAATACGGCCCGATTTATTTAGCCGAATAACCGATAGCACATTACCATTAGGGCTAGAATGGAGAGCCTCATCGCTACTTAGCGGATTAAACGAATTAGTCTTCCGCTTCCAAGATCAAACCGGAGCCCATCGCGAACAAGTCTTCTACCCCGTCTCGGCCCACCCAGAAGAATTGGAAACCGCTTTACAAGATCAACTGGAAAGCGAGGCGATAGCGTTTCACCACAACGGCAGCCTATCAATCAAAATAGGCACCCGCACGCATAGCGGCGTATTTGACTACACAATCACCCCCGGCACAGCCGGCACAGAAACACAACTGCTGCCCATTCCCGATAAAAATGGCGACAGTACAGAAGACTTCCAGATCACCTACCGCAATGGCGATCAACAAATCCTTTATCGGATCCCCACGCCCACAGTATCGGAAGAAATTCAAGGCATACCCGCCGTCCAAACGGCCGGATATAGCGTTTCGGAAGACAGTAATGGCGCGATACGCATAGAACAAGGGGACAAACGGATAGTGATGAGTAGCACAGAAGTGATCCAATTGGAAAGCAGTCAAGCCCCAGGCATGATCATAAATCCCGATGGCAGCGGCGAATTCATCACCGAAAACGGGTTAAAAATCATCACCCAACCGCAAATGCAAGACTTAGCCGGTTTAGAAAGCGTTTTCAAGAGTTATGGTGACAGCACGATCAAGGTTGAAACCAACGGCAACTTAACCCTAACCGTGACAGACAACCTAAGTTTCAGCCTACGCCCCGATATAGAATCAAACCCCGCTTGGGAAGGTATGGCATTAGGTTTACACAGCCAACCCACCACACTGCCGGGCGTATTGACATTCATGTTCGTCTTCAAAGACGAAAGCGGCAACCTACGCCAACAAAACCTCTATCCAGCAGCCCGCTACCCGCAAAAGCTGTACAACTACTTTGCCGAACTACCTGGCATAGAAAGCGTTGTTTTTAACAACAACGGCGGTTTCACAATCAGCGGAGGGGATTTCACATTTAGAGGGGTATTTGATGCCGAAGTCATCAGCGGGCACCCTGTTACAGACAACATTCAAATGACACTCGAACCCGATGCCAATGATCATGGGTATGAGGAAGTGGGAATCGTGTATGAAACGGGAGAAAAGCAGATGATTTATCAGATACCTGTGCAAGAATAAATAATGTAGGGTGGGTAGGGTGGGTAAGCGGGCGGCCATGAGTACAGCGGATTAACGGTATAAACGGATTGATTCAATGGAAGCTATAAAACAATCCGCTTACTGAAGCTAATCCGTTGTACTAGGGGTTGATTGACTCAAAGCAGCCAATACACTAATCCGCTTATACCGCTAATCCGTTGTACTAGGGGTTGATTGACTCAAAGCAGCCAATACACTAATCCGCTTAT
>QNEL01000308.1 GCA_003645185.1 Candidatus Parabeggiatoa sp. nov. 3 | reverse complement strand
ATTGTTATTAATAATGAGTAAGTCTGCTTATATTAACCATTACAGCTAACCATTTGCTTTTTACTCAATCCTCTACCAACGTTAGCGTAGGATTGATGTTATCCCCGTTTCTTTCTTAGAGTTCTTTCAACTCTAATAACCCTTGCGTTGGTTTACCTCGTTGGGAATTATAGGCTTATTCGCGTCCGTAGGTGGTTAGTATGCTCGAGCGAGTCTTTTACTAGTGGAGACCTTTTTGATGAATTTCAGGTTCTTTTACTCTGTATAAGTATTGCTGCTTATTATCTTATAATAGTGTGAGGAAGCTTTATTCTCTAACTTCAGTTGGCACTAAAGCCATAGATGCTTTGCAGACATAAGAAACTTGTAAGCTAGTTTCTTATGTGCCATTATTCCCGCTTTACCAGATGTTTCATCACTTACATCCATCAATAGATAAAGTTGCCATGTTGGCCTCCTAATTTCCTAGAACATATTCATTGATTAGGCTTTCTAAAGGAATTTGCAAACCATTATGAAGTCGCCTAATCATTGCAAGAGATAATTCACGTTGACGATCCATTACTTCTGTTACAATATTTAGATTGCCAATAAAAGGTTCTAAATCTTGGTGTTCTAAACCCATCTGTTCCATTCTAAATTTAATGGCTTCAATGGGATCAGGCGCTGCAATCACATAATGTTTAGCTTCATAGCTTTCAATTAATGTTGCTAAAATATCAAGTTCATCGCCTTGGGGTGTATTCATTTCAGCATCCATTAATTCGCTGACTCTAGCCAGTGCTAATTTGTAGTCTTCTTCAGTTTTAATGGGTTTTATATTCATATTGTCTCCGCATCAATTGCATCTTATGGTGAATGTGTGCCAATAAAGCAAATATAGACAACACGATAAGAATAATTGATTTTGACAATTAATCGGTAATGATTGCCTTTAATGTTAAACACCACTCGATTACCTTTGAGAATGCTGGCGTTACCAACAGATGCTTTGACTTCTTGAGGCGTTGCCCAATCCGCTTTGAGTACCTCTTTATGCCAAGCTTCAAGTGCTGTTTTAGAATCAGGATAATTTTTCCAAAACGCTTTTAATGTGCTTTTAGAGAGTATTCGCATAATTTAAAGTAAAAACAGCTGATATTTATAATAATGGCTGTCATATGACATATCAATATTAACCTGATTGTGGCAATGCGTTATGACTTATTTGGTTGGTACAAACGTACCACACACCTTGGATAATCACGATTCATGACTAAAAAAAGCGGCGCATTTCTAAAAAAAGATCATTGCAAATTTTCGTTCCAAATTTATTTTGCAGAGGCATTTTTCCAAATAAAAGGAAGAGCGATTAAACAAATTCATAGTTGCAAATTTTCGTTCCAAATTTATTTTGCAGAGGCATTTTCCCAAATATAGCGTTTCCCGATTGAATAAAGTACAGTTATACCAAGTTGGTATGCAAAGGATGCAAAATAACATGCATTCCAATAACTATGGCAAAATAAATTTTGCACTCCAATAACTATGGCAAAATAAATTTGGAACGAAACCGCAAAATAAATTCTCCACCGCAAAATAAATTTGTAACAAAAAATGCAAAATAAATTCTTAATTTAACAATGTCACATTATCTATTTCATGTACTTGATTTCATTAATGAAATAGAAGTATCCTTTCTTATAAACAATCCTTGTAGTTATATTTAGTAAGTTATATGGAAAATCAATACACACCATTGAAGTTGAAGTGCAACGGCGTTGGGAAACTGAACAAGCGTTTAAGGCGGTTGAAAACCCTGATAAAGAAAAATTTTATTGCCTTTGTATGTTCCCTTATCCCAGTGGGCGGTTGCTTATGGGGCATGTGCGTTATACCATCGGTGATGTGATGGCGCGTTATCAGCGGATACTGGGGAAAAATGTGTTACAGCATAAGGGCTGGGATGCTTTTGGTTTGCCGGCTGAAAATGCGGCTATTCAAAATCAAGTGCCACCGGCTAAATGGACGCGTGAAAATATCGCTTATATGCGTAACCAGTTGAAAAGATTGGGTTTGGGTTACGATTGGGGCTGGGAGTTGGCGACGTGTGATACGGATTATTATCGCTGGGAGCAGTGGTTATTTATTCAGTTGTTTAAAAAAGGTTTGGTGTACAAAAAAACGGCTCCTGTGAATTGGGATCCGGTTGATCAAACCGTGTTAGCGAATGAACAGGTGATAGATGGGTGCGGTTGGCGTTCGGGTGCTTTGGTGGAAAGGCGCGACATTTCGCAGTGGTTTGTGAAAATCACGGCATAAGCTGAGGAGTTGTTGGCGGGTTTGGATTCCTTAGAAAATAAGTGGCCGGAGGCGGTGCGTAAAAACAGGCGGCCGTTGATAATCCTCAACTCGCTGATTTTATTAAACAATGTGCTGAAAGCGGTACGGCTGAGGCCGATTTGGAGATGATGGATAAGTTGGGAATGGATACGGGTTTGAAGGCGATTCATCCGATTACAGGTGAGGCGGTGTGGGTGGCGAATTTTGAAAACCTGACAGGTTTGGCAAAACCTGTCA
Source organism: Candidatus Parabeggiatoa sp. nov. 3 (assembly GCA_003645185.1). GTDB lineage: Bacteria > Pseudomonadota > Gammaproteobacteria > Beggiatoales > Beggiatoaceae > Parabeggiatoa. The sequence continues at coordinate 6,904 of QNEL01000308.1, read as the reverse complement.
GGTTTGGCCTGTTCGATGCATTAAAAGCTGAACAGTTGAGCAATGCTGTGAGCGCTTTGCGCCGTCAAGTCCATGAAATGATTAAGAAAGTGACGGATGATTTAGGCCGTCGTTATACTTTTAATACGGCGATAGCTTTGATGATGGAATTGCTTAATAGCTTAAGTCGTGCGAAAGATGTGTCACAAACGCGGGCCGTGATACGAGAAGGCTTGGAAGCGGTTGTGGTGATCATTATTTTTTGTTCATTTTTCATAAATCAACTCACATCAATTCAGTTTACACATCTAAGAACTTTTACTGTTTATACGCACGATGGCTTGCGCGGGGGCTTGCCCCTACATGATTTTAAACTGTTTCCACAATTTTCAAGCCAAAATTTTTCGAGTCTTTTTCATATTTTCTTGAAGACTGCCATTTGCCCTTTAGGCATTAAACCATAATAGCTTTTATTCCATTTATGATTTACAAATTCTAATTTATTATTTGCACAAATATCTCGCAAAGTTGATTTAGTAAAAAAACGAATATGTGGATTATTTGGATAAAAAAACTTTTCCCAAAATTAAGAAAAAGTTCAAATGATGCCTGTGCTGAGTATAAACATTGAGTTTAATATACCTTATTATCTTCTAACATATTTAATAAAATGGCAACAATATTTTTTAATCTATCCGGCACAATATATTTAGTGAGATCCCTAATTATCATTTTATTTTTTCGCTCTAATAAAACAAAACCCCATTCTGTACCCATAGTAACCGCACCATATAAAAAATTGTGCTGCGTTGTTTCGAGCATTTTATCTAAAGCGATTAATTCCATTATCAGTTGTTTAAATCCACCAATTTCTAAATCATTGTTTTTAGCTTCAATAATAATAAATTGGGTTTTGGCTTCAATTAAATAATCCAGTTTACCGCGTAGATTTTCACTACAATAAATCGCTTCTTCGGAATGAATTTGAATATCAACTAAGTAAGATAATTTAAATAAAATTGGCGCAACAATAAATTCTCGTCTAGCGATTTCATTTTCAAATTTTGAAAATTTAGTCGCTTGATGAATGGTTTGGTTTAAGTCATCTACATTTAAATTTTCATCAACTTTAAGCTTGTAGTTAATAAATTCCCTTTTATAGTGATACTCAAAAAATTCCACTAAATTTTCAGTGCTGATCTTTGATTTAAAATAATCACTAAACGTATAGTTAGCAATTTCTTGTTCTAATTTTTTGCGATTTAAAATCAATTTAAATACCTATTTTCCGGTTAATTTCAATTATTCAACATGAATTCGTTATATCAAATTGACCTCATCGTGATGCACTTCACACAAATAACATACAATTGAAAAGGGCATTTCACTTCTTGGTGAATACAACACTACCTTATCATCTTTAGCTTTTATTTGTCCATTGACATAAGTTAAGCCTGGGCGAACACGATCGGGCTGCCCCGGAGGCCCCTGAATACGTGGGGTTTGGTAGGGGCAGACCACCGCGAAAGCCCTTAACTCAACATCTATAAATGTCCAAGTTATTTTGTGACGGTTCCTAAGCTGCTTATCCAATAGCCATGACAATCCGAATCATTTTCTAAAAACTCGGTAATCCATTAGTTCACTGCGGTTTAGTTAGCAGAGCAATTTCTTCTCTAAGAGCCTGTAAATTTTTGTAGATACCTATTAAATCATCTATTTTGGTACTATCAAAATTAGAACTCACAAAATACTGATATTTATCCTTACCTAACTTTTCTAAAATCACAAAGTTCCAAATAGCACCAATAATATAAGCACCCTTGATGCTCTCATCTTGGTTTAATTCTACCGCAGAAATTAACTCGGCAAGTAGCTGGGGACGGGGATTATAATATTCTTCACTCCGTTTAAATTCTTGGATAAAGAAGTAGGGTTTTTTAGCATATTCCAAGCCTTCGGCAACCATAAAATCAATCTCTCCTTTTAAGATAAAGCTATCGGTTTGATAGCTTAACGGTTCTTCATAGAAATCGCGTACTTGATGATCAAGCATCTTAAAGTTTACCCGATTTAAGATAGGTGCAATAAAATGTATTTTTAAATCTTCTTCTTGATATATTTTTACCCAATCGGCTTCCATCGTTAACAAACGGGTTAAAAAATCCATTTCCTCAGTTGTTAAAGAGCGTTCACTATCAAACCAAGGTTCAAAAATACCCGTCTCTAACTTCCTCTCCAGATTAAACAAATGTCTCAAATCTTTATCTTTTATTTTTGAGTAAGTATAGACTGGCCGTTTATTTTTCTGCTGTCTAAAAGCTTCATTGATTCGTCTCAAATCCTCTTCGGTTAAATTATTGATAAAATCTTGAAAATCCATAATTGACTCTTATAGGTTTGTATGAAATTCTTACTTTGCAGGGAATGTACTTTGAACTTTTCTGCTATGGGTTTAGCTACCCACCCTACGCTCGCTATTTTTGAACGTTTCATTCATTTGATTGCTTCATGCTTCTAAGGTAAGAAACAATTTTAATATTATCAAACTCTTTATCGGATAGGTAGGCTAAATATAGAAAGTACATGCTTAACCATCTGATACTAGTCGCCAGTGTATATACAATGATAAAAATATTGAGGTAATCAATAGCTATAAATACAAGTAGGTAATTCCTAGCGGTAAATAATAAAATATAAACGGTTTTTACGGGAGAAATCAGATTGACTAAATAAATATCTATAGAACTTATATTTTTAGTATCGCGAAACTCATACAATTTCTCATAATCAAATGGTTCACTTGCTCCAAATGTATTACCAAACATACTATCCATTACTGTTTCCATTGCCTTACTAAAGAGCATGATAATACCTAATATATTATAAACGTCATTGCCCGTTTTATTAACAACACCTATTATTACGGCACAAAATATTAACCATAAAAAAACATATCTGTACTAGCATCCAGCCAAGCTCCATATTTTGAAGCCATATTTCTCATTCTCGCCACTTTGCCATCAACATAATCTAAAACGACATAACAGCCAATAAAAAATAGGGCCACCAAATTATATAAATATTCTCCTCGTGCTAGTGCCAATAACACACAAGGTATAAAAACCACAAAACCAAAAATCGTAACTTGATTTGCCGTTATTTTAGTTTTAGCAACAATAAATTTTGCTATTGCTAAGGAAATTATATCCACAAGAGATGTTAAATATTCTTTATCTTTCATATCAAAATAGTTCATTGTAAAATCCTATCAAATCATTGCTTAAAAGTTCCCTAGAGAGTGACTCTTGATTTTCTTATTATTTATAAGGTATTGACACCTATTTTGGGGCATTGTGGGCCCATGGAATTATTTTTTTTAATTTAAAAAAGGTGGATAAATCAATCATTTAAATAAAACACAGGCTATAGTTGTCCAAAAAAGTTTTGGCCTCTTAAAAATTTTAATCAAGTCCAAAAAAATTGGATTTTTTTGGATAACTCTATTTGGGCATAAGCCTTTTCAGTTGAGGTATGAGCGTGGTAAAAACACACCAATTCCCTTTAGCCAAAAAGGCGAGCGCGCATTATGACACAGATCGATAAAAAGACAAGACCGAAATCTCGGCGAAATCTAACCTAATCCAAATCAGCAAAACAGATAAGAAATTAAGAATTAAGAATTAGCCCCTTTGCGTCTTTTGCGCCCTTTGCGTCTTTTGCGTTAAAAAAAATCTAGTGTATCCCGAAACCATTGCCTTTATCTAATGTTAATATGAGTCTTATTTTTTAGAAACAGAAGTATCCTTATCGAATAAACAATCTTTGTCGTTAATATATAAAATTCATGGAAAATCAATACACACCTTCTACAATTGAAGTTGAAGTGCAACAGCGTTGGGAAACTGAGCAGCCGTTTAAGGCGGTTGAAAACCCTTTAAAAGAAAAATTTTATTGTCTTTGTATGTTCCCTTATCCCAGTGGGCGTTTGCATATTGGGCATGTCTATACCATCGGTGATGTGATGGCGCGTTATCAACGCATGCTGGGGAAAAATGTTTTGCAGCCGATGGGTTGGGATGCTTTTGGGTTGCCGGCTGAAAATGCGGCTATTCAAAATCAAGTTTTGCCTGCAAAATGGACGCGTGAAAATATCGCTTATATGCGTAACCAGTTGAAAAGATTGGGGTTAGGTTACGATTGGGGCCGCGAGTTGGCGACGTGTGATACGGATTATTATCGCTGGGAGCAGTGGTTATTTATTCAGTTGTTTAAAAAGGGTTTGGTGTACAAGAAAACGGCGCCGGTGAATTGGGATCCGGTTGATCAAACCGTGTTAGCGAATGAACAAGTGATCGATGGGTGCGGTTGGCGTTCAGGGGCTTTGGTGGAGCGGCGCGACATTTCGCAGTGGTTTGTGAAAATCACGGCTTATGCTGAGGAGTTGTTGGCGGGTTTGGATTCTTTAGAAAATAAGTGGCCGGATGCGGTGCGTAAAATGCAGCGCCAATGGATTGGCCGTTCTGAAGGCGTTTCAATTCAGTTTGAAGTGGCATCGGAGGCGTTAACGGTTTTTACGACGCGCCCTGATACCTTGATGGGGGCGACTTATGTCGCGGTGGCGGCCGAGCATCCTTTGGCGCAAGAAGCGGCCGTTTAAAATCCACAACTTGCTGATTTTATTATAGAATGTTCTCAAACCGGTACGGCCGAGGCAGATTTGGAAACGATGGATAAATTGGGGATGGATACGGGTTTGAAGGCGATTCATCCGATTACAGGTGAGGCGTTGTGGGTGGCGAATTTTGTGTTGATGAGTTATGGATCAGGCGCGGTGATGTCGGTGCCGGCCCATGATCAACGCGATTTTGAATTTGCTCTAAAGTATGGTTTGCCTATTAAACAGGTGATTCAGCCTACTGATGGTGAGTTGCCCGATCAGTTGGAGGCCGCTTTTGTTGAGAAAGGGGTGTTAGTCAATTCGGGGGAATTTACGGCGTTAACGTCACAAGAGGCTTTTGTTGCGATTGCCGAATATTTAGAAGGGCGTGCTCGGGGAGTCAATGCCACCTTCGTTAAGGGCAGACACGCAGGTATGCCCCTACCAAACCCCACGTATTCAGGGGTTGTAGGGGCGAACCTGCGTGTTCGCCCAGGCTTAACTTAATGGCATTGATCCTACGCGAGCGTAGCTCGTTTGGCAGAAAAGATAACTTGGGATAGAAGTATCCAAATAAATTGTTTTTGTACACGGTGAGCTTGAGTCGTTCGTTGTGAACAATAGATTGAGAATCTGAAAAAAGGATTAACCTGCCATTCATCCTGAAAATCCTGATTCTGAGATTCTGACATTGGGTGGAACAGTATCCATCATATACCATTAATGGTCATCGTAATGTCCACCAATAGAGTAGAGATATAATCCTCATCAAAACGGTAAATTAATCTATCTTTTTCTGATAATCGACGCGAATACATTTCTGACAAATTATGCTTCAATTGTTCTGGTTTCCCCAAACCTTGACTTGGATCATCACTACGTCGCATTTCTTTGGTCACACAGTTTTTTATGCTGCTTTTTATGAGTTCTTCTCAATTCCTCATAATCTTCATAGAATTATCTTCAAAAACTAAACGCCGCATAACATTTTAATCTCCAGTATCAAAACATAATTGTTCGTCAGTCGGTATAAAATATTGCCCTTGACGATAATTTTCTTCTGCCAGTGCTATTTTTTTCATCAACTCTGGATTGTTTAAAACATACTGAGTCTCTAATTCTCTTCTCAAATCAGGAGATAAGTTATCCCATTGTGCCTCTGTATAAGCTTCTGTCGGGTTAATCACTTTCCCTTGATTGAGCTTTTCAGAAGTGGCAGCTTGTTGTTTGAGACGAGTTTTCTCCAATGTCTCAAAAATTCGTCTGAGTACCTGTGGATTTTGTAGAAAAAAATGATTAAAAGCTGCTTGAATCTCATGGGGATTGAGATAAGCGATGTTCATGTTCTTTGGGGCTTGTATTTTTACATCAAATGTGTTCATTTTTCTGCCTTTTTTAAAATCGTTTGTTGGATTTCTAGGCTCGCTTGCTTTGCCTCGCGTTGTTTCAGTCTTTCCCAAACAGAGTTTGGGAACCAGAAGAAAAACTTGCTAGGTTTACGCCGGGGTTTTCTGTCAAGCACTAATTAATAAGAACTCCAAATCCTGAAATCTGGTGAAACTGCGAAGCTAATCCTGACATTGGGTGGATATGCGAGGGAACAGCATCCACATAAGTGAAACACCATCAAAAGCATTCAATACAATTAAGTTATTAATAAAGAAGCAATTTAAGACGACTTTGAGAGGCTGCTAAAAGATCATTAAAATTGTCAGCAGGTTGTTCTGAAATGACAAAAACTTCGCCCGCTGAAAAAAGTGTTGGAAATTCTACTCGCCTCGTTTTCGTTTTGTCAAGATTGTATCTTAATGCCTTAATACGCTTTGTAAATATAACGATGACTCCTTTCTCATTAAAATTCAGTTGTAAATTCTGGCATGGTGTTAAGTCAATTTTAATTTTCAGGTAATCGTGCAATGTGACTGATAGGGTAGAACATTGATGAGACTGATTGTCATGATCGGTGCTGATTTTTTGTTATTTATTGAGCCTTTGAACAATTCAAATCAGGGCAATATTGAAACATAATCAATAACAGCATACAAGCTTTGAGTGATTGAGAAAGGATTTTGATTAGATTAATTCATAATGCGTTATTCTCAATAGATTTATCTCAATTGATAATTTGAGTGATATAACTACAAGATATAACTACAAGGATTATTTGCTTATGAAAGGATAAGACTTTTACAAGTTTTAGCGACTCGTCTTTAAAAACTGATAACGGGTAACCATTAAAGCGAAAGCATTGCCTTTATCGAATAT
>QNEL01000307.1 GCA_003645185.1 Candidatus Parabeggiatoa sp. nov. 3 | reverse complement strand
CCACAAGGAAATAAGGGCAACCACAAGGAAATAAGGGCAACCACAAGGAAATAAGGGCAACCACAAGGAAATAAGGGCAACCACAAGGAAATAAGGGCAACCACAAGGGATTGCCCCTACTACCCCTAATGTAGACTTTGATGTCGTATAAACCCCCAAACTGCTTGGGCTAAGGGATCACGTTTTAAGTGAAGTGCGTATTCTACAGATTCTACAGCATCGCCTAAATGACCGGATCCGAGTTGCATTATCGCTTCATGACATAACGCTTGTGCTTGATCTTCAATGTTTAAAGGTATTGATAAATCCGCACCGCAACGGGGACAAATCGTTGAGCTGTCCTTTAGACGCGCTTTACAGATAGTACAGCGTTCCATCATGACTCCAGATAGTAAAGAATGTCTGACAGTTGATCCATGGGTTCCTTTAAGGCCTTGATATCGCTATTGTTCATGGCATCGTTGATCGTTTCAATCATATTCACCATATCTTCCCTATCTTCCGGGGAAGCATCATCTAACATGCGTTCCGCTTTTTCAACTAAAGCACGGGCTTGGACAATGGCATGGTGAGTTTCCGTCTTGTTATCTTGTTCAAAGATCACCGAACCGTCACCCTCTTCACCAAAGAGTTCTCTGATGCGATCCTTGGCTGTTTCCATTTCGCCTTCTTCAAACCGAGAAATGGCGTTATCGATGACGATAGATTTTTCAAAGCCCGTGTTTTTCTCTATCGCTGAAACATCTAGAATGCCGTTTAAGTCCAATTCCAATTTGAGTAAAATCGGATTACCCTGTGGAACGAGACTTAATCCCTCCACCATAAATTCACCAATTTGGATATTGTTCAGGGCATCACGCTCTTCACCTTGAAAAACACGCACATCGACTTTTTCTTGGTTATCGCTAACCGTATAAAACACTTCCGTTTTGTTCAGCGGTAGAGAACTGTTTTTGTGGATGATGGGCACATACATATAAGGGTAAAGTTCACCGTTCATCTCACCCAACGCGCTGGTACCGTAGGTATAAGGCGTGATATCCACTAACACGGCAGCAGCCGAAACGTCTGTTCCCGCAATCATAGCCCCTTGAATAGCGGCCCCCGTCGCAACACATAAATCAGGATCAACATCAAGACGCGGTTGCAAACGAAGATCGGTTTTCAGACGTTCACTGACAAGGGGAGTACGGGTACTACCGCCAACCAGTAAAATCTCATCAATATCAGAAGCCGTGAGATTCGCACCTTTCAGGGCAATGTGTACCGCTTCTAAGGTTTCGTCAATATACTCCTCAATCATCTCCTCGTAATCATCGCGAGCGAGTTCCAAAGAGAGATGAATAGGTACCCCATCATGCTCTTCCAGATACTCCTCTTCAATCAACACAAAAGGTTTATCAGAAAGCGCGCGTTTAGCGGATTCAGCTGCCCGATTGATACGAGCAATCGCTTTCCGCGATTGCTGAATATCGAACCCCGATTCTTCTTTAATCTGTTCAACAAGGTATTCCGCGATTTTTTGATCGAAATCATCGCCCCCAAGCTTGTTATTGCCGTGACTGGCAACCACTTCCACCACATCATCTTCAATGTTCACCACCGAGACATCGAATGTACCGCCTCCAAGATCGTACACTAAAATGCGTTTATGGGTTTTCTGATCGGCTTCATAAGACAAGGCAGCAGCAGTCGGTTCATTGATCATCCTAACCACCTCTAGCCCCGCAATTTCACCCGCTTCACGAGTAGCTTGACGCTGCGCGTCAGAAAAATAGGCTGGTACCGTGATCACCGCTTTGTGTACAGGTTGCTTGAGATAATCTTCAGCAATACCTTTAAGATGCTTAAGGATAATGGCAGAGATTTCTTGTGGTGTATAACCTTGTCCGGCCATATCCACTTTAATCTCTTCCCCCATCCGGCGTTTAATGGATTTAACCGTGCGTTCAGGGTAGAGCACATATTGGTTTTTAGCGGGTTCGCCTACCAAGACTTCGTTAGTTTCACTCATGCCAACAAAAGAAGGCAAGATTTTGCTACCCGAGTCTTCAATCACAACGGTTTTGCCATTTTCGACGATAGCAATTTCAGAGTTTGTGGTACCTAAATCGATACCCACGATGATATCATTCATTCGTTTTTCCAGTTATCAGTTATCAGTTATCAGTTATCACTTTCTGATTTAACTTGATATTATAACCAGTGGTGTTTGATAATAGCAAACATTCCCTATTTCTGCGGCCCTAAAGGACTTTATCTTGGTATTATTGTGAATTAGGAATTATAAATTAGGAATAGGATGCTTTTTCGACAGGCTCAAACAATGGATGAGGCTGATATTCATGATTGACGCTGATTTTTTAATCAGCGTTTTATAGATTTTAACATCAGTAAAACTCAAAACTGGCGTGAAATATAGTTTTGTTCAAAAAATAGTTTTCGCGGCAAATGTTTTGCGCGCAAAACATTTGCCGCTCACCGAAGGGAAGCTACGCTAAATCCGTTCAGAGTTTTATAGGTTTTCTGGCCCTTTTTTGGGCAACTTGGGCAACTTAAACTGTATTTCACTTAAGAAGTTTTTGCGTGAAATGTGAAATGGTGCATGGCACGATTTTCAAAGCCCCTTCAGAAAAATAATTTGAGGGCGAACACGCAAGGGCAGCCCCTACTTTCAAATATCTCTCACCCACATTTCAACACTTTTTGTTTATAATAATTTATAACAGGCGCAAAAGTGACGACTTGACAGCAAACATGAGTTTGATTTTTTGTGATCAACCCCAAGAAACAAACTTATGACAATTCACAATGATCTTTTTTTCACATTATACGGAGAATTAAATGACACATTTAAAACAATGGGTTGCCGTAGTTGGCACGGCATTGTTGGGGAGTTCTCATTCCACAGTGGATGCCAATGCCTTAACAGAACCCGCATCAAAACCCAAAACAACTCATCACAGTGGCAATGATTCGTTTTTAAGTAAACTGGGTGCGCTTAGAACAAGTCAGGCAACGAGAGATAGCCGTGAATCCTCAAAAAGTATTGGTTTCACTTTAGCAAATTACCAAGTTGATGAGGCTGCTGGGATTGCCAGTATTGGAGTCAAGAGTGATGTGTGTCCAGCTTCGGTAAACTATTCTAGTCGTAATGGTACCGCTACTGAAGATGATTATCATGCTGTGAAAGGTACTTTGAATTTCACAACCGATGGTAGTGGAGGTTGTTATTCTGAACGCTTTTCTATTCCTATTACTGACGATTCCATACTTGAGGATAGCGAAACGATTCATTTGACTCTCAGTAAACCCTCTAACGGCGTAGAACTTGATCAAAATCAAGCTGTACTGACTATTATTGATAATGATAATAGTACCATTGGTTTCTCTCACCTCAACTATGATGTTGATGAAGCGAGTGCATTAGCGACTATTACAGTTGAACGTACTAATTGTGTTGAGGGATTTATTCCTCCAGCATCGGTAAAAGCTTTAATTAGTGGATATTATGGTACAGCCACATCAGGCAGTGATTATCGTGCGCTTTATTGGGGTTACGATGGTGAACAACTCACTTGGAACGAAGATGAATGTGGAGAAAAAAATTTTAATGTCTCGATTTTTGAGGATTCCAACGCTGAGGGTAACGAAACAGTCGGTATGAATCTTACCCAACCTTCTGGGGCAAACATCCATCAAGGAGGGGCTATATTGACTATTATTGATAATGATAATAGCGTGGTTCTTGGCTTTTCTGAAGAAGCCTATAATGTCAATGAAGGTGAAAAGGCTTTGATTTCTGTTGACCATCTTGGTTGCGGCCCTCAAAGTCCGATTGTTTCCGTTTCGTATGCCAGTGATGGTACAGCCACCCAAGAAGATTATGTAACGGTGAATGGAATTCTTGTGGGTGGAAAAGGTGTCAATTGTAGCTGGCGTTTTAATGTACCAACGATTGACGACACAGTGCCTGAAGATAATGAAACTATCCTCTTGAAACTTGCCGATATCACAGGTGATGCCAAGCTGGGCGTACAAGAGGCAGTTCTCACTATCATCGACAATGACGGCAGTCGTATCGGGTTTTCTCAGAAAAACTACGTTGTTAATGAGGATGAACCATCAGCAACCATTAGGGTTGAACGTACCGACTGTGTCAAGAATAATCCTATTTCAGTCGATTATCAAAGCAAATCTTATGGTGGTACAGCTTCTTCGGACGACTATGATAGCGTGAGTGGCCAATTATCTTGGAAACACAACCAGTGTATTCCTCTCACGTTTGAGATTCCGATTAAAGATGATTCAATCACTGAAGAAGACGAAACGGTTCATCTCTCCCTCAGTCAACTTTCTGGTGCAACATTCACCCAAAACACGGCTACACTCACTATCATCGACAACGATCAGGCGGATGCGAGGGAAGTGATTTCAGATAGCGAGAGTGCTGAGGATGACAAGGTTGTCAAAGAAATGACCGTCAAAATGGACTTGAATCAAACCGATTATACTGTCAGCGATCAGTTGATTGTCAATCTGGAAACGGGAGGTACGGGAATGGCGGATTTGTATGTTGCTATCGTCTTTCCAAATGGCTATTTTATGACATTACGCGAATTTATACCCGATCCGACAGAACCAGAAGGGTGGCGTATAACTTGGAGTTTTCTGAATACCCCTCAACCCTACTTTTCTTTCAGAGAGGCGGGTGCTAGTATAGGCGGGCTGTTGTATCCCATTATTGATTTACAATTGCCGCCAAACCTACCTAAAGGTGATTATTCCGCTTGCGGGGTTTTAGTTCAACCAGATGCGGTTGAAGTGCTCGATCAAAGTCATTGGATTCATTGGGATTGTTTGGAATTTAAAGTGTACTAATAAACCTTGGGGGGCAACACAGCCCACCCGACATTTAATTCTGTCACATTTAACCTATCTCACGCAAAGGCGCTTTGGGGCAAAGTTTAAAGATTAACGAACGAAGCGTTCGATGCGTTTCGCAAGAACATTTAAATGAATCTAATAAGCTCAAATTAAGCCAAAATGTATTGATTTCAACTGAAATCACCCTTCCCCATTCTCAAAATGAGGCATCGTATGAGTTTACAAACGTTAGAACAAAATCCCTTACCAATTGAAAGTATTATCGGATTATCGGGGATTTCTTGGGAACGCTTTAACAAAATCCAATCCGGTTTTGATGACATTTCCTCAATTAAACTGACTTATACAGGAGGATTACTGGAAATTATGGCCCCTATTAGTGATGTGCATGAAAATGTTAAAACCACTGTCGGTTATTTGTTAGAAGGTTATATGAGAGAGAAGGGCATCCGATTTTACGGACGAGGTGGTTTTACCCTCAAAAAAGAGGGCTATTCTTCCGGTGAACCAGATGAATCCTACTGTATTGGCACTAACAAAGCCGTACCGGATATTGTGATCGAAGTCGTGATCACCAGTGGCACGCTCAACAAACTGGAGGTGTATAAGCCGTTAAACATCCCCGAAGTGTGGTTTTGGAAAAACAAACAATTACAGATTTTTCATTTGACGAATGGAGAATATCAACCCGTTACTCGTAGTCACTTTTTTCCAGATTTGGATTTAGAACTATTACAACACTATATCGACTATCCTGATCAATATGATGCCGTGATAGCCTTTCAAAAGGCGATTCGAGAACTGTGACAATTTTAAACAGAGCAACCTGGTTTCGTTTTCGCGATTGAAATCGTTCTAAACGCTAAAGGCGCTAAAGGCGCGAAAGACGCTAAAGAAATGCCTAGAGAAATCAAAACCTTTGCGTCTCTTGCGTCTTTTGCGTCTCTTTTTCACGCAAAAGTTTTGCGCGCAAAACTTTTGCGTGAAAAGTTAAAAATTCAACTCTTTAAAAATCCGGCAATGTTCTCAGTTTAGCGATTTCCAATAACGCATCCAAATCTGCTCGATTTGACCACAAAATCCCATGTTGAAGCATTAATTTCTCCGCTTTTTTGGTTACGCCATCATGAGCAAATAGCCAAATACGCAAAATTTCTAATCCCTTTCTTTGATTAATTTCTTGGGCATGTTCAAACAAACTTTCTACCACCGAAGGCCCCACTTTCTTATTGTCCCACCATTTGCTTTCTGCTACCCAACCTTCTATGCCAGCTGCCGCATAAATATCAACTTCCATCCCTAAACCGATTCCCAGCTTACTGCGATGAGCAATGTAAAAAAAACGATCCGCTACCTTAATATCCACAGGGCTATGAAAATAGTCACCAGGCAGTACTTTTCGCTGACAGTTCCACAGAATTTGAATCATATACACTTCAGCCAAATAGCCTTTATAATCGGCAAACTTTTTCTGAATTTTCTGAGATTTCAAAACCGTTTCTTCTTGAACTTGAACCGCATTCTCACCCGTCGCATTGATCCGGCCCCACACTTTTAAAAACTCATTCAAAATAGGGTCTTTCATTTTGCGGAACCAATTGCCGACTTGATTGTATTCCAGCAAATCACTCCTTGACAATTTGATCAGCACATCTTTGATTTGTTCCAAAGAAACCGCTTTGCCTTCCCGTTCCTTCAATTCCCGTTGAATGCGTGACAAATCAATCCACTTTTCTTCTTCAAGGGCCGCCAAATAAAGAATCCATTTGGTAATGCCATAATCATTAATTCGAGCTATCCAGCGCATGACTTGATCATTCAATTCCTCCCAGATAAATCCAGAAGACAAATCAACCGCTAACATTTCATTGAGGCTGCTTTCGCTATCCAACACTTTATTTTGTCTAGCCGCCTGTCGCACCACCGCCGTTATATAAAAAGGATTGCCGCCACACCGTTCAGATACCACGGGCGCAATCTCCGTTGCAACAGTGGCCCCATGATATTGGGCCGCTCGCTTTGCCAATTCTTCACCATAATAATCCGTCAAGCCTTCTATCGGTTGACTCATAAATCGCCCAAACAGCGCACCGCGTCCCAAAATATCCGTCAACATGCCAATGGCAGAGCCAGTGACAAAATGAGGACAAGTATTGGATTCCACCGCCGTTTGCATAAATCCGACAACTCGAAATTCATACTGTGGCAACTGCGTATTTTGAAATTCATCCAAAAACATAGCGATAGTACTCTCTTCACGATCTGACACTTCTCTCGGAATAGATAGGGCAGTTTGTTCTGGAATCGTGACATCTTTTATCTCAAGCGAGTGCAAAAAATTTAACACACCATCAAATATTTTTGACACTTTCAGATGAGTTCGGATAAATTCGGGCAAATCCTGACGATGAACAACCGCGTCTGAAATCAATTTGGGATCACGCAGTCGAAACGCCGCATACCAACGTATAAAATTCTCCACATACCGAATCGAAAATTCCCAACGATCAATCTTTTCTTCGGGAAACGAAAAATAAACCGGTATCACAGCATTTGGATCCTGATGATCCTGTTCAAAAAACAATCGGTTAACGACGCGCTTGAAAATTTCCGTTTTACCCATGCGCCGTTGCCCCAACAACACCATTGACATCGTGCGACGCGCAATGCCTTCATAAGCATCCTTCAGCAAACGCTCAATAATGTCCTCACGATCAGTATAGACTTCATCCGGTACATCAGGCCGAATGATCCAAGGTGATTTCTTTTTCATTGATTGCTCCAGAGAATTAATAAATATAATTGATGTTGAATTCATTAATATAATATCCTAATCAGTGTTTCACGCAAAAGTTTTTGCGCGCAAAAACTGTATTTCACGCAAAGGCCAGCGAAGCTAAATGTGAAAATCATGACAATCATGACAATCAGCGTTCTATCATAAGTACTCAAGCACAAATAAACCGGTATTTTACAACAAAGGGCTTACGCTACGGATTGCCCCTACATGACATTGTGTAGGGGCAATCCCTTGTGGTTGCCCCCTTTCTGTTTTTTTAAAATACCTGAAAAGTTATGGTTCAGTACTTAATAATATTAAATCAGCGTTCTATCAGGTTTTTAGCTTTCGCATTCACCTAATTTGTAATCCTTAATTTTCAATGACCTTTTATCAATTAAGCAATAAATAAAATAATCTCTATACACTGTGCTATTCTGTGATATATTACATTTGTCATATGTCAAAAAAATGAATTTTGTGCTTGCATTGAAAAAATAATCAAGTATATAATTTAAAATATATTAGTGATAACGAGATATGAAACCCAAGCATTCAGAATAATCCTTTTAAAATCAATAACTTATGTGGTTAAAAACCACACTAAAAATATTTGTAAAATGCAAAAGGTTGACCGGTGGTGTGGTGATGCAACCAATTGAAACTTGAATGCCCTGAAACGCAAAACGATAAAATTCAAATAGAGTTGGGAATCTAAAAACTAAAGGGGGAGTTGGAAAATAATGGGATTTGGAAATTTTAAAACGGATTCAGAGGTGGCTAAAAAATTCAATCTCGTCATTGAAGATGGCTTTTTTTTTAAAGGTTTACCATTTACTATACCAGAGTATGAATTGAAAAAAATCACAAATAAATTGGGGGATCGAGTGAGCTTTGTTTCAGAAGAAGCTATTTGTGAAGACATTATCAAACCTATTTTGAATATATTTGATGAGGCTTATGAGGAATTTCGCGTTTGGTCACACATAACCTACAATGTAAAACCTGAAGAAAATCTCTCTGGCAGACCTGATTTTCTAATTGCCCGCCCAACAAAAATTGTTGATATAATGGATGTGCCGCCTCTGTGTGTGATTGAAGCTAAAAAAGAAAATTGGGATGAAGGTTGGGCACAGGCTTTAGCCGAAATGTATGCCGCATCAATACAAGGCGCGACAGTCTGTTATGCAGTTGTCACTTCCGGTGAAGAATGGCAATTTGGTAAGTTTGAGAAAAAAGACACCCTATTTACAAAGGATAAAAGAAAACTACATGCTACTGACTACCCAGATGAACCTAATAACTTGCAAAGAGTGTTTGATACATTAAATTGGATATTTGATGAAGCGAGCAAGGTAGAGATTAAAAAGGAATAAACAATAATTGGTGTCAGAGTAAAATTAATTCTAACAAAGCCTTGCAGCCTTTGCTACAAGCCGCGCGGCTGAAGAGCGGCGGTGCGACCCGTTTGGCTCAAAGTATTGATTTACAAGGTTAAATCATGCAAAAGGTCAGGGCATGAAATGAGTGGTTATCATTTTATGTGATAACTCAAAAGATGTAGGAATAAGTTTGGAGTTAAATCCAAACAAGCTTTCCTAAATGACCTATAATTTGGCTAATACCCCTATTGGTGGGCTGTCAACCTTTTCTGGTAAAGCGGGGTATAACGCGATGAAAGTATGATTAGCTATGCTGAGATTTGCTAGGTAAATGGATATGGTTACGAGAGAAACTATCGTCATAATAAAACGTTCGTCATTCTCAATAAGGGATGCTAAGAAAGAACTTATATTTGGTAAGAAGATTCATATT
>QNEL01000306.1 GCA_003645185.1 Candidatus Parabeggiatoa sp. nov. 3 | reverse complement strand
GTAACGTGTTTTTGTTGCCCACCAATGAATTGTAGGGTGGGTAACGTGTTTTTGTTGCCGGCCCCAATAGCTCAATGTAGGGTGGGTAACGTGTTTTTGTTGCCCACCAATGAATTGTAGGGTAGGTAACGTGTTTTTGTTGCCCACCAATGAATTGTAGGGCTCCCTACGTGTTTTTGTTGCCCACCAATGAATTGTAGGGCTCCCTACGTGTTTTTGTTGCCCACCATCCTCATTAAAAACTTTTGCCTGAAAGTTTGTTACCGTGCTAAGTATACCCTAATCCTCAAAAACGTCTTGCAGTATATCAAAACGAAAAGCATTAACCAATTGAGTTAATGTTTTAGCCAGGGGTTTATTATTCTCACCAATCACCTCAATAATAGGTAATATCGCTTCTAAATCTGCGGCTTCTGCGACTTCTTGCAATTCGGCAGATAATTCACTGGGCAATTGAACAATTTCAGTTTTGAGGTTTTCAAGTTTGGTTTCTTCATCATCATTTGATGAGTCGGCGGCATCACCACTGTCTTCATACACATAGTTGACTCCGATATGTTTGTGCATCAGGTCAAAAATATCCGCTTCTTTAAAAGGTTTACGCAAAAAGTCATCACAACCGGCATCGAGTACCAGGGCCCGTTCTTCTTCTAATACGCTGGCTGTCAGCGCAACGATAGCCGTGGCTTGGCCTTTGGTATGTGCCCGAATCTGCTGAATCGCTTCATAACCATCCATCACGGGCATCCGCATATCCATCCAGATCAAATGCGGTTGCCACTCATCCCAGATATCAATGGCTTCTTGTCCATTTTCAGCTTCCTTGAGTTCAAAACCCAGTGGATTGAGTAATTTGATTAACAATTGCCGACTGGACCATTTGTCATCCACAATTAAGATTCGATAACGCGGTTGATTGGGCGCTAAAGCAATGACTCGTTTTTCCTGGGCAGGCAGTTTAATATGAGTGGCTTCGGATAATTGACATTGAATCTGAAATTGAAACGTGGTACCTCGTCCCACTTCACTGCTCACCAGCATGTCGCCACCCATGATTTGGACAAATTTGCGACTAATGGGCAAACCTAGGCCGGTACCTTCCTGAGATTGCTTGCCAACCTCGGTTTGCACAAACGCGGTAAACAGTTCGTCTAATTCATCGGATGCAATGCCAGGGCCGGTGTCTTCGACTTCAAATTCAATCACTGAGCGTTGCTGCTGCTTCAAATCGGTTTCGATGGTTTTTGCGTTGATTCGTACTGTAATTCCGCCCTCGTTGGTGAATTTCAACGCATTATTGAGCAAATTAATCAGCACCTGACGCACTTTGACTTCATCGGTGTACAGGTATTGGGGAACCGACGGTTCACGTTCAAAAAGCAATTGCAAACGTTTGTCATCTGCTTTCAGATGAAACATATCTCCTAAATCATCCAAGAGACGATAAAAATCAAAATGGTTCTCGTTGAGTGTGGTACGGCCCGCTTCAATCTTAGACAAATCAAGCACTTGGTTAATCAGACTTAGGAGGTGTTCACCGCTGCGGCTGATGATACCGACATTCTCTTGATTTTCCTTATCCAGTTGTTGGCTACGGGTTAGAATTTGGGCAAAGCCCAGAATCGCGTTCAGTGGGGAGCGAAGTTCATGGCTCATGTTGGCTAGGAAAGTGCTTTTGGCTTGATTCGCCACTTGAGCAGCTTCTTCTGCCTGT
Organism: Candidatus Parabeggiatoa sp. nov. 3; assembly: GCA_003645185.1. Taxonomy (GTDB): domain Bacteria; phylum Pseudomonadota; class Gammaproteobacteria; order Beggiatoales; family Beggiatoaceae; genus Parabeggiatoa. The sequence continues at coordinate 7,774 of QNEL01000306.1, read as the reverse complement.
TTTCTGACGACGATTTCTTGTTCCAATTCGCGGGTACGTTCTGCAAGAGCCTCTTCAGCCTGCTTATTCTCAATAATTTGGCCTAATTGAATACTAATGGCGTTGATCAAGTTTCTCTCGTCTTGCAAAAAAGGCCCTTCATCACTTTCTGGTTTTTCTTCCAAATAACAAATTTCCACACGACCGATTTTCTGACCTTTGATAACAATATCGCTGTTTTGGAGCCAAGCCGTCTTTTGAAAATTGGCCGTTTTAAATTCTTGTCCCTCAACAACAATTTTAGCCCCGGTTATTTGTGGATATTGCCAAGTGGGCGGAATAATTTCTACGGTTTCTTGCAATATTTCCTCTAGGGAAATACCCCTTTTTTCAGCAAAGCTAGAAACGGAATACAAACAATTCAATTCTTTAACCCGCTCGCCGAGTTCGTAGGTACGTTCCGCGACTTTTTGTTCTAAGTTGTTGTACAACAAAGAGTTTTCAATCGAAATCGAGATTTGCGAGGATAACAGATTAAGCACTTTTAACCGTTCTTGGGTAAAGGCCCCCGTTGCGAGATGGTTTTCTAAATATAAGATACCCGTCAACTGCCCTTGATTAACCAAGGGTAGGCATAAGATGGATTTGGGACGCTGTTTTTTGATGTACGGATCGTGGGTAAATTGCCCCTCTTTGCTCGCATCTTGCAAAACGACAGGTTCTTGGGTTCTTTCCACATACTGGATAATCGATTGTGCAATGTGTTGATTCTCAACAGGAATAGATTGCAAGACGTTGACTTCATCGCTATCAATATGCCCTTGGGCTTCGATAAACCAGTTATCGTGTTGATTCAGCAGCAAAAAACCGGTTTCAGCGCCGGCATTTTCAATCACGATACGCATCATTTTTTCAAGCAATTGGCTCAAAACGATTTCCCCCGATAGGGTTTGGGCTGCCTTCATGATACTGTTCAAATCTAAAAACGAAGAACCGCCTTTGGTAGAAGAGGAAACCATTCGCGTTGCTGAGATAGTGACATCCTCCTCCATTGCACGGGCCGTTTTAAAGGCCAGAAATTGCGAATATCGGGTTTCTAAATCCTTGACTTTAGCCAAAGCACCCCATTGTTGATAACGATAATGCGCTTCTTTCAGGTAGGTTTGGGCAAATTTTTCCATGCCACGCGCTAAATAAAATTTGGCGGCTAATTCGTAAGCCAACGCTTCTTCATGGAGATATTTATTCTCTTTTGCACCCGCAATAGCTTTTTCATAGAAAGTTTCTGCTTCGAGAAATTGTCCTAAAACTCTGGCCTTTTCAGCTTCAACTAAATCATCTTTGTGCTGATAATTCATGGGAGCATGAAATGCCCATTTTTTGAGATATTTTTGCCAAGCTTCTACCTTTTGAAATACCTCTTCAGAGAATGTTTGAGCCAATGCCAACTCCACAAGAGGAGCAAAAAAATAAAACGTTATTAAGGGGTGATCTCCTGCAATCAGGCCGACATACGTTTCTGCTTCTTGAATGTATTGTTGAGCTTCTTCAAAGCGTTCAAATAAATAGTTTAATGAGATTTTGTTGAAATAGTAACAAGAACATTCCGAATGATTTTGCCGTTCTAACATAGAGGGTAATTCTTCTTCTTCATTATAAACTTCTCCGTTGAGTTCACACGGTTCATCACCTTCCCCCATCAGATTTAAAACGGTTTGATACATGGTAAACATGGTAAAAGTCGTTGAGCCTATATGGCCAATATGTCGAAATGCAATTGAATACCGTTCAAATTCCTCTTTGACATCAGACAATTTTTCACCGACGGCATAAATCTGAAGGAGATAATTCAACATTCCATAGGAAGAGAATTCCAAATCACCGACTTCAAGCCCGATATGATAGGCTTTTTTTAAGGCGGGAAGTGTATCACGTAGATGTTCTTTCCAAATGGCTATAAATGAGTTGTGATTGTTTAACACAATAGAAGCAATTTGTTTATGCCCTTGCTGTTGAATTAGACGGTAAGCAAATTGACCACATTGATATCCGACCGTGTAATCAGCAATATTCGGATCACAAAGAACTAAACCATAGTTAACATAGGAAACAGGAGTGTCGGGCGCGTTGCCATATTCAATAGATAATCTGATCCCCGTACAAGAAATTAAAGGAAATAGAGCCGGTCTGCCATAATAACTGAGAGGAATCATACGGGTTAAAATTTTCATGGCCGATAATTTAAGTGGATCAGTCATGACCGAAAGTGCCAATAAATTTTCCAGAGTATAGTCATCCAACAATTTTCGGGTCTGCGTCAGCCAATTTCCTACTTCTTCCGGGCTTGGGTCTTCAGGTAATTCTACTCCCAGCCAACGCAAATAAGTTAAACCAGCGTGAATCCCATCCAAGTATTGATTTTGCACCGAATAAGCCTGGAGCATAGTTTCAAATACGGGCACTTGATCAATAATTTCACTGGCTTTATCAAAAACAAGATTCGCAAAATGCGTCATTTTTTCAAAATCGTCATTTAAATAGGCTACCTCGGTTCCTTCCACATACAAGTTGATGGTCAAATTATAATCTGTTTGCCAACCCTCTGTTGATAAAAGCACTAGCCCTATTTGTAAATATTGATAAGAAGCCTTATAAGCGATGGAGTCTTTTGCTTTTTGGCCCGCCATCAAATTCAATCGCGCTACTTCAAATCGTTCTGCTTGATTATCGAGCAATTCAATACTGTGATTAAAATGTCCGACAATATCAAATACTTTTTCTTCTAATGCGTCGGCCGGTGTATTTTTCAAAAGCAAACGGCCTATTTGCAAATGCACCGTTCGTTTATGCTTATCGTCAATTAAAACATAAGCCGCTTGTTGAACGCGATCATGTAAAAATTGTAAGTGATGAATGATGAATGGTGAAACGAAGTAACCGCTAGGTTCATTGTGAATGTTATCACCGATCATTTCTGGTTCGGATAGGGGCAATATTAAGCCTTCCGTCAAAACCGGCATAATATCTTGAAAAGTCTCAGCGGGCGATTTTTCATAAATGACAGACAAGGTATCCAAATCAAAATGGTTACCTATACACGCAGCCAAACGTAAAATCTGTTGTGCGGATGAGGGCAATTTTTTCAGTTTACCAATCATTAAATCCACCACGTTGTCAGTGATGTTGAGGGTTTCGATTTGCTCAATATTCCATGTCCACTTACCTAAACCTGACAGGTTTTGAAAACCTGTCAGGTTTGAATCAGGATACCTAAATTGCAGCAAATTTTCTTCATACAATGTATGCAGAAATTGATTGACAAAAAATGGATTCCCACCGGTTTTACGTCTCACCAAATCCGTCAACGCGCTAACCGCTTCCAAGTTATGATGCAAACTCTCGGCAATTAATTGATTAATATGTTCAAAAGCCAAAGGCTTTAAGGTGATTTGGTTAATGGTAGAGACGCAATGCATTGTAGAGACGCACGGCATTGTAGAGACGCAATGCATTGCGTCTCTACGGAGTTTATCAAGTGTCATCATTAAGGGATGAGTCGGTGAGACTTCGTTATCCCGATAAGCCCCGATTAAAAAGAGGGCCATGTTATCCTTATCGCTCATTATCAGTTCTAATAATTTCAGCGTTGCTGAATCTACCCATTGCAGATCATCCAAAAACATGACTAAGGGATGTTCTGGTTGGCAAAATACCTGCATAAAGTTTTGAAATACCAGATTAAAGCGATTTTGAGATTCCGTTGCTCCCAATTTTGGCACTGGCGGCTGTTTGCCTATAATCAATTCGATTTCGGGAATCACATCAATAATGACTTGTCCGTTAGGGCCCAACGCGGCCCCCAGTTTTTCCTTCCAAAGCAACAGACATCGTTCCTTTTCTGTCAACAATTGTTGGGCTAATTCTTTAAACGCATTAACCACCGCACTGTAGGGAATATTACGCTGAAATTGGTCGAATTTGCCCGCAATAAAATAGCCTTGTTTTTCGCTCAGCGATTTATAAATTTCTTTGACCAATACCGATTTACCTATCCCAGAATAGCCAGCAACTAGCATCATTTCGGCTTTGCCAGAAGCCACCCGTTCAAAGGCCGCAACTAACGTGTCTATTTCTGATTCGCGCCCATAAAGTTTTTGCGGAATTTGAAAACGATCTGAAATGTCTTTTTGGGCCAGACTAAAGTGACTAATTTTACCCGTTTTCGCAAACTGAAGTTTGCACTCCTGTAAATCGGCTTTAATACCCCACGCACTTTGATAACGCGCCTCTGCGGTTTTTTCCAATAATTTCATGATGATATTGGAAATAGCACGCGGCAAATCGGGATTGATTTGATGGGGTGGCGTGGGTTGTTTGGCGATATGGCAATGCACTAATTCCATCGCATCTGTCGATTCAAAAGGCACTTTTCCGGTGAACAGTTCGTAAAAAGTGGCTCCTAATGAATAAAAATCAGTGCGATAATCTAATGCACGATTCATACGCCCGGTTTGTTCCGGAGACATATAGGCTAAAGTACCCTCTAACACTTCAGGGTTTTTCAGCGTGAGATATTGCTTTGATAATTGGGTAGAAATCCCAAAATCGATTATTTTCAATACACCAGTGTTGGGATTCAAAATAATATTTGAGGGGTTAATATCCTTATGGATAATATTTTGCCCCTGAATTTGTCCCAAAATATCGGTGGCTTGGATAGCAAACGTGAGTAATTCTTCAAGGGTAAAGGTGCGTTGCTCATCTAGCCAGATTTTAAGAGACTCGCCACCAAAATCCTCTAGGCACATCACCAGTGTATTTTGGTGTTTTTCGAGGTGGTAAGCCTTGATAACACCCTCCACATCTGCCAATAAGCGCGTAATGTCATATTCCTGACGGTAGCGGGTTAATTCTTCGGGCGTGGGATAATCCTCTTTGAGGACTTTAAGGATAACTGGTTGATTATCCTCATTTCGTACTCCCCGATAAACGAGGGAGTTGGCACTCTCGTATATTTGAGTGCTGATTTGATAGTTAGGAATATTTATCATAGTTTCTCCAAACAACTATAGCGTTTCCCGATTGGATAAAGTACACTCATGCCCAATCGTACCGAAAGCAAAATAAATTTTGCACTCCAATCGCCGCGACGCAAAATAAATTTGGAACGAAAAGAGCAAGAGCAAAGACGCAAAATTTATTTTGCGATGGTTCGATTGAAGTATACTCGGCCGTTGTACTCAAGCGAAATTGATAATAACCCTTTTTTTGGGAATGCGCCCTTGCGTCTATTAAATTTAGGCCATTATCAAAAGTGCCTTAAAGTGAACTACAAAATTCGTATATTATATCAAATAATTAAAGCTATAATTTGGTGGGCAGCAAAAACACGCTACCCACCCTACGCTATATTAAAAAAATCTAATGATTTGTTAAAGCCTAACAACTTTTTATCTTTTTATGGGGTGCGATTAAAAGTGCGGGGGTATACTTATTATTAAGCCAACAGCTTTTCACGCCAAAGATTTTGGCGTGAAAAGCTGTTGGCTAGGTGGGTGTGTCCCCGCACTTTTAATCGCACCCCTTTTTATGTGCATACTGTTTAGCACAGCATTTTTTTGATATACTCTTTATCGTTATAATTTGCGCTTTTGCCCGCTCGAAAATTTCGGTATTTAGTCACCACCACCTGACTTGAGCTGTTAACATTAATAAAAAAGCGCAATTTATGACAATGCTATAGAGGTTAACATCAGTAAAACTCAAAACTGGCATGAACAGTGTTTCACGCTAAAGTTTCGCTTCGCGAAACTTTAGCGTGAAATGTTCATTTTTATTGTTTTGTTCATAATTTCAATAGTTCAAGAAATATTTGAAAACAAAAGCTTGTTGACTAGACAAAAAAATGAGTGTATTTTATTATCCTGAAGTCTGTCTGTTTCAGGCTTGAAAACCTTTGTAAAACATGGATTGAGTCCCGAATAGAATTATCCACCATCGAGTGCCTTACTTACGAATAGACCGCCATGTTTGGTTTTCCAGGCGATTTGCGATGCGAGCTGCCCTGAGCACCAATGTTAAAGAATGTTTGAGCCTGTTTTTAAAAAAGGCAATAAAATGAGAAAGAAAAAAGCATCCACTAGAACGATATGATATCGAAACTGAAACGTAAAGTAGACTTTTAGAGTTAATAATTTTCCTCTTTTTGATTATTTTGCCCTAATAACAACAATAAATGTAATGTTATTGTGTAAAACATTATCAAATACGCAGTAAAAGGGCAACTTGGGCAACTAGACTGCCTTGGTGCATGGAACGATTTATCGCGGCCGCCTTCAGAAAAATAATTTAACATCAAGGCTTGTCGTTCGTTCGCTCTTCATGAACTTATTTTTATGAAGGCGGCAGCGATAAATCGTGCCATGCTTCAATCAGTTTATAAGTTGCCCAAGTTGCCCAAGGCCAACTATAAAACTATGAACGTCTGAATTTGTGAACAAAACTATATTTCACATTTCACGCAAAAGTTTCGCGAAGCGAAACTTTTGCGTGAAATACAGTTTTGCGCGCAAAACTGTATTTAGCTTCGCTGATCTTCGATTCACGCAAAAGTTGCGCGCAACTTTTGCGTGAAATGTGAAATAATGAACAGCTACTGTTCATGCCAGTTTTGAGTTTTACTGGTATTAAAATCTATAAGTATAGCTATTTAATAATCACTCATTATTTTTTATTGGAGAAACTTATGCGTACTTTTGTTATACCATTGATTGCCACATTATTATTGACAGCATGTCAGGAACAGCAACCCAGTGAAAATCTGCCAGAGGCGAAGCATGACACCGCGACAGAGCCACAACAAACCAAACCGAGTGAAAGAAGTCTGGCCGACGCGAAAGACGACACTGCCCTAGAACATGCCAAGAAACATTTGGATACCCAATACGTGTGTCCGATGCATCCCGAAATTGTGAGTGATGAACCAGGCAGTTGTTCGATTTGCGGCATGTTTTTGGTGGAAAAGGAAGAAGTCAAAGAGTAACGACAAGCTAAAAACGACAAGGATTGTATATCAAAAAGGATTTTCAAGTGCGATTTTGGAAAATGTGTTGACTATCCCTTTTTATAAAAAATCCTTTTGTAAACCTTCAAGGTAATAAGGAAATAATGCAGGCTGAAATGATATTACAATCTGTGATTACGTGCCCTCATTGCGAACATCAAAAAAAGGAAACGATGCCAACGGATGCTTGCCAATATTTTTACGAGTGTACACATTGTGGCAAACTTCTTTCTCCCAAGAAAGGGGACTGTTGTGTATTTTGTTCTTATGGAACTGTGCCTTGTCCACCAGTGCAAATGGCATCAACCTCTGATTATTGCTGTTCTTAAGATGCTTAACCAACTCTCACCCATCAAGGAGTTGATGATAGGGTGGTTTTTGTGACTTCAACTGGACGGGGTTTATAAACCCCGTTCACAACATTTTTTTCCTAACGATATTCCTAAACAGAACAAAACCAATTACAAACCCGCAGTCCCAATAATCAGTTCAAAAACAAGTAAAAGCAAAATAACAGGAACGAAAATCGGGCCTACGCAAAATAACAGGCATTCCAATCGGGCCGCAAAATAACAGGCATTCCAATCGGGCAGCAAAATAACAGGCATTCCAATCAGGCCGCAAAATCACAGGCATTCCAATCAGGCCGCAAAATCACAGGCATTCCAATCAGGCCGCAAAATCACAGGCATTCCAATCAGGCCGCAAAATCACAGGCATTCCAATCGGGCC
>QNEL01000305.1 GCA_003645185.1 Candidatus Parabeggiatoa sp. nov. 3 | reverse complement strand
TCGTTGTACTTAACCGTGAAACTGGGAATGCGCCCGTTTGGACTCCATCACCTATATCAAATCCCATACAACACAAACGGTGCCCAAAACAGCGGCCGTTTGTACTTGTAAGGCAGTTTGTACTTGTCACTTTGCAAAAATTCCCGCTTGGTTTCGGTTAAGGCTTCAACCTGATCCATACCTTGTTTGAGTTTGGTAAAAAAGCGTTTGCTAAACTCGGCGGTGCCATCGTCGGCTACATTCCAAAGCGTCATCAGGGTGTTTTTGTTACCCGCCACATAAAGCGCGTAAGGCAATCCCATCACACCTTCACCGCGCATGATTTCACCGAGGCCAGTTTGACAGGCTGAAAGTACCATTAAATCACTTCGCAATGTATAACCCACCCATTCGCTGGCGGTGATAAAGCCATCGGTGCCGGGGGTTTTATCCAATTGATCAAGCACAATCACTGATAATTCCGGTGTGTTCTCGTCAAAGTAGCCGTGTGTAGCGAAGACCAAATAGCGGTAGCGCGTCAATTCTTGTTCGCGGTTGAGGCGTTGCAAGTTGGCTTCGGAAGCTTCGGCTTGTTTATAGATACTGGGCTGTTGGTTGGCAAACAGTTTTTCTAGGGTCGCCAGTTCTTTTTCGGTACCGTCCAGATTACACCACTTGATACCCTTGGCTCTAAAGGCCTCTTCATTCGCACTGCGCGAGAGCATAGTTTTATCAATATCGGGAGGGCTTTTATTACATTCTAGTTTTGGCGGGCGATTTTCTGGCAAGTGGTATCGTGCATTTCCCATCGCCAGCAACATCCCTTTATATTGGTTCTGTTGATATTCCTGTTCGCGTTGTTTAAGCATCACCAGCACCGATAGCGATTGCACATAACTGATGGAGTGTGCTTGAATAACCGGTGCTTTGTCAAGGATAAGGGTTTCAAACGGAATCAATGCCAGTGCCCCGTTTGGCGAAATGATCCAACGCGATTTACCGCCTAAACGCTTTTTAAGCGGTGCGAGCAGTTTTTCTCCCAAGTAGCGGCTAATATTGTTTAACTTACTGATTCTTTTAGCCTTTTTAGGCCGTGTGCGGTTAATGACGAATGAGCCATCGGCAAGTTGCCAAACCGATTTGCGCCCACACTCTTGGCTACGCAGTTGTATGACTGTGCATTGTTTACCCAACAATTTATGGTAAGTTTTCAGCGTTTGCTGAAGTCCGGCAATTTCTCCTAAGTCGTCAGCTCGCAATTCGCCGCGGGCATCCAACGTGAAAACAAACACTTCGTTGCCCTGCATCAGATAACTGATAAATAACGCATCCGATGGAATATGTTTTGCGCCTTCAGTGGCGGTGATGATTTTATGATCAACGAGTTGTTTAAACTTGGGATATTTATCCTTCAACACGCGCTGAAAATCTGCCAATTGTTTGACGACTTGGTTTTTTTGCGTTTCAAACGCGATCCGTTTGTCAAGATCGGTGGTTTCGGCAATCAGTTTATTAAACGCGTTCCGTTGCGTAGAATACGCTTGGAATTGCGTTTGTTCCGGTTCAGTTAAGCCGGCTTGTTGCACCGCTAATTTGAGTGCCATTGAGTCGAGTAGGGTGCGGGCTTTGCTCATTTCGGCTAAGCGAAAAGCGTCTTGGTAACGAGACTGACTGATATACCGTCCTGAAAGCCCAAAGTAACTGGATACCCACTTTTTAAAAAAGGTTTGGCGATTTTCGGCTGATAAGTCGCCACTTCGTAACTGTTCCACACCTTTCACAAATGTTTCAAGATGTTTAATGGCTTCCTGAGTCTTGCCTAATTTTGCATAAATAAGAGCCAAATTATTTAGGCTTCCAAGAGTGTCTGGGTGATTTTCGCCTAACTTCTCTTTCGTTAAACGATAGCCCTTTTCGTACAAAAACAAAGCTTTCTCTAAGCGGTTGCTAGAGAGATAAATCCCCGCCAAATTATTCAGGCTAGTCAGGGTGTCAGGGTGTTTTTCGCCTAAAACTTCTTCACGGAAACTATAGGCTTTTTCCAATAAAGGTAAAGCTTCATCAGGGTTGTCTAATTTTTTGTAACAAAACCCCAAATTATTTAAGCCAGTAAGGGTTGTTGGATGTTTATCACCTAACACTTCTTTTTTAAGACGATAGGCTTTTTCATATAAAGGCAAGGCCTTGTCTAAATGGCCTAAATCTTGGTAAATAACAGCCCAATTATTCAGACTTTGAAGTGTGTCAAGGTGTTTGTCACCTAACATCTTCTGACGGAGACGATAATTTTTTTCCAACAAAGGCAAAGCCTTGTCTAAGCGGCCTAAATCTTGGTAAATAATCGCCAAATTATTCAGGCTCGTGAAGGTTTCTGGATGCTGTTCACCCAACGCTTCCTTGAAAAGATAATAACTTTTTTCTAATAAAGGCAACGCTTTGTCTAAGTGGCCTAAGTCTTGGTGAATTCTTGCCAAATTATTCAGGCTACTGATGGTGTGTGGGTGCTTTTCTCCTAACATATTGGCGCGAAGACGATAGCCGCTTTTAAACAAAGGCAAGGCATCGGAAAATTTGCCTAATTCTTGGTAAATTGCGGCCAAATTATTCAGGCTGCTGATGGTGTTTGGATGCTGTTCTCCTAACACCTCTTTGGAAAGATCATAATTTTGTTCAAATAAAGGCAAAGCTTTGTCTAAGCGGCCTAAATCTTGGTAAATCAACGCCAAATTATTCCTGCTTGTGAGAGTTTCTGAATGTTTTTCACCTAACACTTCTTGAGACAAATGATAGCCATTTTCAGACAAAAGCAATACTTCATCAGATAATTGGCCTAAATCTTTGTAAGTTAAGGCCAAATTATTTTGGATAGTCAGTGTGTTAGGGTGTTTTTCACCTAACACTTCTTTAGATAAACGATAAACTTTTTTAATCAAAGGCAAAGTTTCAGATAAGCGGCCTAAGTCTTTATAAATTCCCGCCAAAGTATTCAGGCTGCCGAGGGTGTTAGGATGCTTTTCTCCTAACACCTTTTGAGACAGACGATAACCTTTTTCAGACAAGAGCAAGGCCATGTTGAACCAGCCTAAATCTTGGTAAATGGTTGCCAAACTCAGCAAACTTTCGATGGTTTTTGGATGTTGGTTGCCTAACACTTTTTTATGGAAGCGATAGCTTTTTACAGATAAAGGCAATGCTTCAGAAAAGTTGCCCAAGCTTTGGTAAACCGTCGCCAAATTATTAAGGATTAAGATGCTGGTAGGATGTTTTTCTCCCAACACTTCTTGAGACAGACGATAACCTTTTTCAAATAAAGGTAAGGCTTCATCATTACGGCCTAGACTTTGGTAAACCGTCGCCAAATTATTAAGGATTAAGATGCTGGTAGGATGTTTTTCTCCCAACACTTCTTGAGACAGACGATAGCCTTTTTCAAACAAAGGCAACGCTTCATCATGATGGCCTAGATTTTGGTAAGTCGTTGCCAAATTATTAAGGATTAAGACACTTAAAGGGTTCTTTTCTCCTAATACTTCTTTAGACAGATGATAGCCTTTTTCAAATAAAGGCAAAGCTTCATCATGGCGGCCTAGACTTTGGTAAGTCAACGCTAAATTATTTCGGATCGTGATGCTCAACATGTGTTTTTCTCCTAACACTGCTTGAGACAAACGATGGCCTTTTTTAGATAACGGCAAGGCTTCCTGAAAACGGCCTAAAGCTACGTAAATCTTCACAAAAATATTTAGGCTCAGGAGAGTTACTTCGTGTCGGTCTCCTAACGCCCTTTTAGACAGACGATAAGCTGTTTCAGACAAAGGCAATGCATCTGAGCTGCCTAAATCGTTATAAATCGTTGCCAAAATCGTTTGGGCGATGAGCGTGTCTTGATGGGTTTTACCCAGTTTGTTACTCCTGATTTCAAAGGCTTTTTCGGCCAGTGGCAAAGCTTGTTGAGGTTGCCCTTGTTGATTATACTGAAGTGCTTGGTTGAAGTATCTGTTAGCTAACTGTAGCTGTAAATCGGATGCCGCTGTTTGGGCCACCGTAGCTATTAAAGCGATACCAATCAGCCCGATTAACAAAGTTTTGAGTTTCATAAAAATTTCCTATGAGTTAAGTACAACGGATTCGAGGAATAAACGGATTAGTTTTTAGGAGTCCAAACTTTAGTTTGGTAAGCCCTGCCAAACTAAAGTTTGGATTCCATCACCAACATTGCACCATTACCTAATTTACCTTGGCGTAAGTGCTACATCAAGAGACACATCAGCCTCTTCGATTGCTATCCATTTTCGATAGCCGTGATAGCCCCGGTGTGTGACATAAATGTCGTAGCGCCTTGGCGTAAGACATAGGCCGGGCTGATATTTTGGCCCGATATTCATAACCCGAATTCGGCTTGTCGGAGGTGTCGCGTTCACTGTGAGCGCGTATTGGTTATCAGGGCAACTGGACTTTTTGGCTGGCTTATCTTCAACTTCCCTTTCACCGCTCTTTGTGACTGGCACTTCGGTTTTTTCCGGCTGCTTATCTACAACACCCCTGTCACTGTCATCGCCCCTTGTGACTAGGCTCTCGGTTTTTACTTTATTCTCAACAACAGTTTCACTGGCATCGTTCTGAGTGCCTGATCGGTTTTGCGCGATGACCCGTTTGGGTTCGCTCTGGAGTTGTGGCTGGGGCGTTTGGTGATTCACAGTCGCTTGGCCATTCATTGCGGTTAGCAACTTTTGCGCTGAAACATCACCTTGTTCAGCGGCTTTGCGGAACCATTTAACGGCTTGTTGATCGTCTTCAGTGATGCCTTCGCCAAGCTGGTACATCATGCCTAAATGTAGTTGCGCTTGAGCCAATCCCTGTTCGGCGGCCTTGCGAAACCATTTGACTGCTTCTTGATCATCCAGCGTGACACTTTTGTAGTACATCATGCCTAAGTGATCTTGCGCTTGGGCCTGTTCTTGCTCGGCTGCCTTACGAATCCATTTAAGGGCTTGTTGCTCATCTTTCGTGACACCAGTACCTCGGTCGTACATCACACCTAAGTTAAATTGTGCTTGAGCATCGCCTTGTTCGGCCGCTTCTTGGCGAGATTGTAGGACTGTTTTTTGAGGCTTGTCAGTGTTTGTTTCTTCATCATCGGGCTTAGTGCTTAAGACAGTTGGCACTTGAGTCGGTTGGCTTGCCGGTTCAGGCACTTTGTGAACCACTTCTTTTGGCTCATCGGCTTGGCTCACTTCATCCTTGTCAGCCATCTGGCTTGGATTGGGTCGCGTTCCACCGTCGCCCCGGTTGTCAGAAGGTGCTATCGCCACAAAATGTACGGCTAAAGCGTGTTTTTGTGCGTCCGGTTGTCCTTGTGCAGCGGCCTTGCTAAGCCACTTGATCGCTTCTGGCTCATCTTTGGTGACTCCTTTACCATTATAGTAGCTCTGGCCTAAGTGATATTGCGCTTTGGCATGTCCTTGTTCGGCAGCCTGACGATACCAATTGACGGCCTGTTGATCATCTTGAGTGACACCTACGCCAAGCTGGTATATCATACCTAATAAGTCTTGGGCTTGGGCATATCCTTGTTCAGCTGCCTTGCGATACCATTTAAGGGCTTCTTGTTCATCCCGCGAGACACCAACACCACGTTGATACATCCCGCCTAACTGTAATTGGGCTTGGGCCAATCCTTGTTCTACAGCCTTGCGATACCATTGGATGGCCTGTTGGTTATCTTCTGTGACTCCTTTGCCACTGTCATACATGTGTCCTAAGTGGTATTGTGCTTGAGCATGTCCTTGTTCGGCGGCTTTGCGAAACCATTGCGCGGCTTCTACATATTCTTCTTTATTATAATGAGCCATTCCTTGAGACATCGCATCGGCAGATGTATTATTCATAGCAAACCAGAAAACAGAGCCAGCAACAGTGACGATACAAAAAAAGATGATGGCTCCGATTAAGATAAAACGACGTAACTTTTTCTGCATGAGTTGTTTTCCTTTTAATGTGGGATGGGTGGAACTTTGTCACACCCATCATTTTGGTGGGTTTCGCTATAGCGAAACCCACCCTATGCTTCTCGCCTTACGATACCATTTGATGGCTTCTTAATATTAGTATAGCAAACGTCTTAAGGCCCGTTGCGCTCTGGCATGTCCCTGTTCGGCGGCCTTGCGATACCATTTGACGGCCTTTTGGTTATCCCGTGTGACACCTTCACCATTCTCGTACATCATGCCTAACATGAACTGTGCTTTTGTATGTCCTTGTTCGGCGGCCTTACGATTCCATTTGACAGATTCTTGATAATTCTGTGTGACACCTTCACCATCTCTATATATCATACCTAAATTAAACTGTGCACTAATGTGTCCACCTTCTGCGGCTTTGAGATACCATTTAGCTGCTTCTTGGTAATCTTTAGTCATGTCGTACACCCTGCCTAAATTGTATTGGGCTTCAATATTTCCTTGTTCCGCTGCTTTGCGAAACCATTTGGCAGCTTTTTGGTAATCCTTAGTGATACCTTCACCTTTGATATACAGCCATCCTAATCGGTATTGTGCCAAATTTATGCCTTGTTCGGCCGCTTTACGATACCATTTGACCGCTTCTCGGTCATTTTTAGTGACACCTTCGCCAAACTCGTACATCCTGCCTAACAAAAATTGCGCTTGGGCATATCCCTGTGTAGCCGCTTTGCGAAACCATTTGACTGATTTTTGGTTATCCTGAGTGACACCTTCGCCAATGGCGTACGTCATGCCTAAGAAGAATTGTGCTTCGGCATATTCCTGCTCTGCAGCTTTGCGAAACCATTTGACCGCTTCTTGGTTATCCTGAGTGACACCTTTGCCACTGTCATACATCTTGCCTAAGAAGAATTGTGCTTCGGCATATTCCTGCTCTGCAGCTTTGCGAAACCATTTGACCGCTTCTTGGTCATCCTGAGTGACACCTTCGCCACTGACGTACATCAGGCCTAAGTTTTTTTGTGCTGTGGCAAGTCCTTGTTCGGCCGCCTTGCGATACCATTTGACGGCCTCTTGGTCATCCTGAATGACACCTTTGCCGTAGTCGTACATATCGCCCAAGTGATCTTGCGCTTTAGCCAATCCTTGTTCGGCGGCTTTGCGATACCATTTGGCAGCCTCTGGCTTATCCTCAATGACACCTTCACCAAACTCGTACATCAGGCCTAAGTGGTCTTGCGCTCTGGCATCTCCCTGTTCGGCGGCTTTGCGATACCATTTAACGGCCTGTTGGTCATTCTCTGTGACTCCTTTGCCACTGTCATACATGTGTCCTAAGTGGTATTGTGCTTGAGCATGTCCTTGTTCGGCCGCCTTGCGATACCATTTGACGGCCTCTTGGTCATCCTGAATGACACCTTTGCCGTAGTCGTACATATCGCCCAAGTGATCTTGCGCTTTAGCCAATCCTTGTTTGGCGGCTTTGCGATACCATTTGACCGCCTCTTGCTTATCTTCAGTGACACCTTCGCCAAACTCGTACATCATACCTAAGCGATCTTGTGCTTGGGCTAATCCTAGTTCGGCAGCCTTGCGATACCATTTGACTGCTTCTTGGTCATTCTCAATGACACCTTTGCCAAATTCGTACATCGCACCTAAGTGCTCTTGTGCTTGGGCCAATCCCTGTTCGGCAGCCTTGCGAACCCATTTTACGGCTTCTTGCTTATCTTCAGTGACACCTTTGCCATATTCGTACATCACGCCTAAGTGCTCTTGTGCTTGGGCCAATCCTAGTTCGGCAGCTTTGTGATACCATTTGACTGCTTCTTGGTCATCCTGAGTGACACCTTTGCCCAACTTGTACATCAGGCCTAAGTGGTTTTGTGCTTGTGCTAATCCCAGTTCAGCCGCCTTGCGATACCATTTTACCGCTTCAACATAATCCACATTATCATAGTGATCCATTCCCTTCATCAAATAATCTAATCCGTTAGTAAAATAATCCAATTCGGTTTTGGCTGCGACTTTCTTCACAGCCTCTCCAAAAACCGAACCTGCAACCGTGAGCAAACCAAAGAGGATAGCTCCTGTTAAGAAAAAACGACGTAAAAAATTTTTTTGCATGAGTTATTTTCCTGTGAGTCTCAAATAAATACCATAAAAAATTCGTTGATTTCTGGGATTCGTTGTACTTATTTATTTAGACGCGGCGGCAAAAAAAATGTGAGGGCTAATTCAAAAAATTTGCCAATACCCTTATAAACTAAGTAAGTACTTTATTCCCAGAACAAAACTAAGGAGAATTCTACTTTGTCATATTTAACATAACTCATTGATTTATAAAATAAAATAAAAATATAATAAAATAAATAACTTAAATATAATATGACACAAGATGCGATGCTTTGAAATTCAAAATACTCGTTTTTAAAATTCGTTGATTTCTGAGATTCGTTGTACTTATTTATTTAGACGCGGCGGCAAAAAAATGTGAGGCTCAATTAACCCAATTTTTCCTGTGCGGTTCATTCATTATTTAGCGAGTGTAGGATGGTTAGCAAAACGCATTTGCAGGTTTTCGTACAATAAGCGTTGTTTTGACGTGAGAACCCATAATTCAGGTGCTTGATTAGGAAAGGATTTTGGCAAAGGAGCATTCTTTGCCCGGCTTCTGGGCAAACCATTTTGCCGCGAAAGGCGAAACAGGTGCAAACGTAGTTCTGCATTGGATGGTTCGTCTGTGAGATTGTAGGCTGGGAACCGTTTCATACCGTCGGCACTGGGTTGGAAAGCGGCATTTATCGCTTGTAATAAGGGCTTGTCTTCTCCATTGGGGAAGTCTGTTTCTAAAAAGACTTTGATGGGTGTGAAATGGTAGGCATGGCTTTCTTCTACCACCAAGTCTCCCGTTTGGAAAGTGCCTTCTGCTTCTCCATAGCTGGCGAAAGGTTTAATTTGGGTAATTGTCAGGCTAGGTAAGCTTTGCGAATTGGGATGTTGGGGTTTATACAAGCGATAGATGGAGCCTTGTGTTACACCTGATAGAAAACCGGCTGAGAGTTTGATCCAATTAGGTGCGATTTTAACAACTGGAATCGTGGGCGGTTGCGGTGTAATAAAAACCTGACAGGTTTTGAAAACCTGTCAGGTTTGGGCCATACTCCTCTATAAAAGTTTTGTCAGAGGTCAAAAACCTGACAGGTTTTGAAAACCTGTCAGGTTTGGCGCGTAAATAATTCGTCCCAAATGCTATCAATTTTGTCTTTGACGGCAGTATTCATACAAATGGGTTTGCCCCATTGACGTTGCGTTTCGCCTTGCCATTTATTGGTGGCGTCAAAGCCGATTTTGCCCCCTAAACCGGATACGGGGGAGGCGAAGTCTAAATAATCAATGGGGGTGTTTTCAATCAGGCTGGTGTCGCGAACAGGATCCATGCGGGTTGTCATGGCCCAAATGACATCTTGCCAGTCGCGAATGTTGATATCGGCATCGGTAATGATGACGAATTTGGTGTACATGAATTGGCGTAAAAATGACCAGATGCCAAAC
>QNEL01000304.1 GCA_003645185.1 Candidatus Parabeggiatoa sp. nov. 3 | reverse complement strand
TTGATCGGATAGGCAGTCAATATGCCAGAGACACCTTTTTTCTTTATCCCTGTTTCTGCCAACTCCAAACTCAAAAACACCGCATTAGGGAGATGACTTTGTTCTCCATTAAAAACCCATACAAGCGTTATTTGTGATGACATTGAACGAACTTGCCATATTTCCTATTCATACCCTGCTTTGTGAAGGCCGGTAAAGCTAAACAGGCTTCCAACCGGCAAGCTACCAAACATCGAAGTCAGATATCTCAATTATCAGTTATCAGTTATCCGTTACGTTCCAAATTTATTCGATTTATTCGTTATCAGTTATCCGTTACGTTCCAAATTTATTTCGCTTACGCGCGATCGGAGCGTACTCGGCCAAAGCACTCAACCGAAATTGATAACAACCCTTTTATTGGGAAAGGCCCTTGCAAAATAAATTTAAAACGAAAACCGTCGTAACGGCTGCCCTTGCGTGTTCGCCCAAGCCCAACCCAACGGCATTCAGGTTGCACCCAGGGCCATTCACATTCAAGCCTGCCACCGTTGTGCGGTTACTGCTCATCCACATTTGTCTAACAGAGTTCAAAAAAACAGTTTCCACAAAATTTCACCACTCTTTTACAAAATAAAATTAAAAATCTCCTTCAAATTCAAACTCATGTTTCCAATATTCAACCAGTGAACAATGATGACATCTGAAGCCTACAGCTGACATCACCGGTATCAATTCTAAGTCCTCGGTACGGACAATTCGTAAGCTATTGATTTATTTATCAACAGAGTGGCCCTTGAAAATCTTTTCAGGGCATCGCCGTTTGCAATTTTTGTCTAAAACACAAACTTATGTCGATTAAGTACTGAAGCATAAATTTTCAGGTATTTTAATTAATAGAAACAACCAAGGGGCAACCACAAGGGATTGCCCCTACAAATCGCCCGTAGGGGCAATCCCTTGTGGTTGCCCTTTACGGGTAAAATACCTGTTTATTTGTGCTTCAGTACTTACTTTTGCGTCCTCAAGCGTCTTTTGCGTCAAAGCGCGTTTATTTTCACGCTCTCTCTCCTTGGCTCACCGTGATATATGAATCACGAAAAAATTTATCACCAAAAAAATGCACATCGCCAGATTTTAGTTTAAACTCTTAATAATCCATGATGTACGTATCAACGTTAAAAAAAAATATTTGATAGAACGCCAAATGTGAATTTCACTTAAGAAGTTGCACGCAACTTGTGAAATTCACGCAAAAGTTTCGCGAAGCGAAACTTTTGCGTGAAATACCGTTTTTGCGCGCAAAAACGGGAGCAAAACATACTGATTGTCATGATTTACGCTGATTAATATTAAGGAATGAGGCCTTAATAACTTGAGAAACTTGTCAACCAAACCTGACAGGTTTTCTTTCGCCTGTCAGGTTTAATATTTCACGCGTGAAATCGGGTTTTATTGAATTCTCATTCCTAACCAGTTCAACATCAATCTGACCAAAAAAGGTTAATTCTTAATTCTTAATTCAAACTTAAACAAAGGCACTCGTAATCTTTTTTTCCCAAGTTGCACCAAGGCTATTCACATTCAACCCCGCCACCGTTGTTAAAATCAATACTGTACTCCAAATTAAAATATCAACTCCCCTATCATTGACAAATCAGGAAATTTAATCATGTTACGTTATTTACTTCCTTTATTCCTATTTATCGTATTAGCCGTTTTTTTATACATTGGGTTAGGTTTAAACCCGCGTGATATCGGCTCTACCCGCCTTGACAAACCCGCACCGGCCTTTGTTTTACCACAACTTGATGACACAACTCAAACACTGAGTGATCAAGACTTTAAAGGCAAAGTCTCACTCTTTAATGTCTGGGCATCTTGGTGTGCCACTTGCCGTTATGAACACCCCTTATTGATGCAACTGGCTAAAGAAGGTTACACCATCTACGGCCTCACCTATAAAGATACCGTAGCCGAAGCCAAAACGGTACTCATGCGAACCGGTAATCCTTATACCGCTAATGCTTTTGATGAAAAAGGATTAGTCGGCATGGATTGGGGTGTCACAGGCACACCAGAAACCTTTGTCATTGATAAACAAGGCATAGTGCGCTACAAAATCGTTGGGCAATTAACTCCTCAACTTTGGCAACAAAAAATCAAGCCACTGATTCAAACCTTGGAAAATATATAACTACGCTTCAGTTATCAGTTTCACATTTCACTTAAGAAGTTTCGCGAAGCGAAACTTCTTAAGTGAGCCTTCGGTGCGCGAAGCTAAATACAGTTTTGCGCGCAAAACTTTTGCGTGAAAATCAGTTCCACATTTAGCTTCGCGCACCGAAGGCTCACGCTTAAGTATAGCTTCGCTCAACTTAAGCGTGAAATCAAGTTTTTTGCGCACAAAAAAATTTTGCGTGGAAATCAGTTATCAATAATCACCTTTAATTCGCGTTCAATACGAAAAATCCTAGTGCAGTAAAGCGGAAATCCTAAGACCACCTAGCCAACAGCCAACAGCCAACAGCTTTTCACGCCAAAGATTTTGCGCGCAAAATCTTTTTCACGCTAAAGTTTCGCGGAGCGAAACTTTAGCGTGAAAGCGTGAACCTTCGGTGTGCTACGCTAAAGCAGTTGTCTAAAAGTTCAAGTCACCTAAATGTGACTAACATGCTTCCGTTTTTGTACGCAAAAACGGGCAGCTTTAAATGGATTTTAACTTCCAAAACAGCGCAAACTATATTGCAACAGTAGTCAAACATTTTATAGGCATAAATTATTAATAGTATTATTCTGTGTTAGTCACCTTTAGGTGACTTGAGCTTTTAGACAACTGCTTTAGCTGTTGGCTTTTGATGGCTTTTGATGGCTGGGTGGTCTGATCATTTCCGCTTTACTGCACTAGTAGGGGATTTGTTCCGCACTCATTGTCACCTTCCGTGACAATCTCTCCTTTTCAAAACGACTGATACAACATGGTGGGCAAAGCCCACCAAACAGCCTACATCCTAAATACCTCCATTTCAAAATGAAAATCCAAACGAAAATTTCCAGTATCGTCTTCATACTGATTTTAATAACCGGTATCACCGCGATTAGCATAAGTGTTTTCGTTTCAAAAAATACCATTGAAACAGAAATTTATAATCATTTAAAAGACGTTGCAACATCAAGAGCCCATCATATTGAAACACTTTTTATTGAACATCAAGATGTTGTAGAAATACTCGCAACAGAAAATACTTTTATAGAAGCCGTTACCCATTCAACTGATGCACAAACTCTCCAACTGCTTCAGCAACGGATAAATCAAGTTATTCAAACAGATGATCATATTTCTCAAATCACCGTATTGGATAAAAACGGTAACGTCATTGCAGGAAGCCATCTACATCTTGGCATTGATGCAGCCGATTATGCCGAAAACTTCGCGTATGGCAAAGAAGGTATTTATATCAAAGATATTCATCTTTCCATGAAGACAGGAGAGAGCAGTTTCTCCACCCCCATTTTATTCAAAGGCGAATTTGCCGGCATTGTGATTATCAATATAGAAATGGCAAATAGGTTATATCAAATTACCACAGATAGAACCGGCTTAGGAGAAACGGGAGAAATCTATATCATCAACAGAGAGGGCTATATGATCACGCCTTCACGCTTTATTCATGATAGCTTATTAAAAGTGAAAGTGGATTCTTTTGGGGCGATAAACGGTTTCGCATTATCTGGATTAGATTTAGAAAAAGAGCCAAACACCGTTTCAATTTATGAAAATTATCGTGGCATCAAAGTGATTGGCACTCATCATCTCATTGAAGCCATGAATTGGTGTTTGCGGGCAGAAATAGATGCAGCAGAAGCTTTTGCGCCCGTTAATAGGATCATCCAGTTAATGGTTTTATTTTTTCTCATACTTTTTGCCGTGAGTATCATAGTTGCCATTCTCATTTCTAAAACAATCACCGATCCAATTACTAAATTATATAACAGGGCAAGGAAAATAGAACAAGGCTATTGGGATTCTCAAACTGCCATTGATACTGAAGATGAGATTGGAGAATTATCAAAAGCATTTGATAGCATGGTGGCTCATTTGAAAAAATCCCATCAAGCCTTAAAAGCACATCGTGATGAACTTGAAAACAAAGTGGCCGAAAGAACGGCTAAATTGGCTCAACATCTTCAAGCCCTTGATCAACAAAAAAACGCCGCGCAGAATCTCGCATTGAATTTAGAAAAAACCAATGAACAGTTCATATTAGAAATTGAAGAACGCAAACGAGCAGAACAGGCCCTGATAAAATCTCAACAGCGGTATGAACAGCTTGTGCATTCCATTGAAGGGGTAGTTTGGGAAGCCGATCCAAAAACATTTCAGTTAACCTTTATCAGTCAACAAGCCGAACGTTTTTTTGGATATCCGCTTGAAGTCTGGCTGAATGAACCCAGCTTTTGGGCAGATCATGTTCATCCAGATGATCAGAAATGGGCGATTAACTATTGTGCCAATGCAACCGCACAATGCCAATATCATGAGTTTGAATATCGCATGATAACGGCCGATAATCGGATAATCTGGATCAGAGACTTGGTTACAGTTATCGTTGAAAATGAGCAAGCTGTGAAGCTACAGGGTATTATGTTAGATATCACAGCAAAAAAGGAAGCAGACGAAAAACAGCTTGTTTTTCAAAGATTTATAGAAAATTCTGGAGAAGGCATGGGTATGGCAACACTGGATCGTAAAGTGGCCTATATGAATCCGAGTCTTTGTCGTTTTATTGATGAACACAATCCGGAAAATGTGATAGGCCAAGATTTTACGCGCTACTATCCAGAAGCATCGCAAAAACGTTTTCAAGAAGAGATAATGCCTCAGATCATGCAAACGGGGCAATGGTCTGGGGAAATGGAACTGATCTCTACGCAAGGTAAAATAACCCCTATCTTTGAAAGTCTATTTCTGTTGAATGATCAGGATGGCAATCCACGTTATATCGGAGCCGTGATTAGTGATATCACCCAGCGCAAGCGCACCCAAGATGCCTTGATACACAGTCAGCAAAATCTTTCGATAGCCGAAGAAATCGCTCATTTGGGCAATTGGGAATGGAACATTCAAACCGGAGAAAATTCGTGGTCTCACGAACAATATCGTATTTTTGGGTATGAACCAAACGAAATACCAGCCAGCTATGATCTCTTTTTTAAAAGGCTACATCCTGATGATCGCGACAAAGTGCTTGAAGCTGTCCAGAAGGCACTGAATGATAACATCCCTTATCACATTGAATTTAGAATCATTCGACCTAACCAAGTTGAGCGAACTGTTTTAGCACAAGGCAAAGTTTATAGAGATGTAGATGGCAAGCCAGTGCGAATGGTAGGCACGGTTCTTGACATGACAGAGCATAGAGAAGCTGAAGAAAAACTGAGACAAAGTGAGCAGTGGTTTCGCAAAATGTTTGAAGAAGGGCCAATTGGGATGGGCATGATAGACTTGGAACAACGGTTTATCAAAGTCAACACTGCACTTTGCCAGATGTTGGGTTATACCGAACCTGAATTACTTCAGTTAAAAATTGCCGATGTGAGCTATCCAGAGGAGATGCCCAAGAATCAAAAACTGATAAGGCAAGCCTTAAAAGGTGAAATACCCTCTTACCAGATGGAAAAACGATACATTAGAAAAGATGGGCAGTTGATTTGGGCACATTTAGCGGTTTCATTTTTTCATAATGAGAAGGGAGAAATAGTTTATTTCCTAGGCAAAATTGAAGACATCACTGAGCGTAAACGCGCTGATGAAAAATTGCTTGCCAGTGAAAAACGGTTTCGCAAACTTTTTGAAGATGCACCACTGGGTATGGTTATTTCTAATCTGGATTATCAGTTCATCAAAGTCAATAAAGCCTTTTGCCAGATGTTAGGGTATAACAAACCCAATGAATTGGTTGGGGCTACACTTGCTGATGTCACAGCATCAGAAGATATGCCCAAGGCTCAACAGCTTTTTAAGCAATTGCTTGAGGGTGAAATCTCATCTTTCCGAATGGAAAAACGGTACCCCAAAAAAGACGGTAATTGGGTATGGGGCAATACAACCGTTTCATTTTTTTATGATGAAAACGGTGCAGCCCTTTATTTCTTAGCTATGGTTGAAGACATTACTGAACGCAAACAGACTGAAGAACAACTTCGTAAGCTTTCAGCCGCTGTTGAACAAAGCCCAAGTACGCTTATTATTGCCAACACTCAGGGCCAAATTGAATATGTGAACCCCAAGTTTACCCAGATTACAAGGTATACACCTGAAGAAGTTATCGGCCAAACGCCACGCATTCTTAAATCAGGTAGGCACCCGCCCACATTTTATAAAGCCTTGTGGGAGACTATTCAATCCGGTAAAGAATGGCGATCTGAATTTCAGAATAAAAGAAAGGACGGGACACTCTATTGGGAATCAGCCTTGATTTCTCCCCTGCGAGATATCAATCACAAAATTACCCACTTTATCAAGCTCGGTACCGATATCACGGAACGCAAGCAAGCAGAAGAAGCCTTGCTAAAAAGTGAGGCGATGTTAGCACGCGCTCAAGAAATAGCACATCTCGGTATTTGGGAATGGGAGAACAACAGTGAACAACAAATCTGGTCTGATGAGAATTATCGTATTTTAGGCTACAAACAGGGCAGTATTGAAGCGTCTTTTAAAAACTTTATAGACAGAATTCATCCAGATGATAAAGCGTGTTTTACCAACGCTGTCAAGGCATGCATAGCCGGAAAACAGTTCAAAGAAATTAATGATTTTCGCATCTTATGGCCTGATGGTAGTACACATATCCTACAGTCACAAATCCGGTGTGATTTTGAACAAGCTGATTTTCAACAAGCGGGTAAGCCAACTAGGCTGACAGGTACAGCACTTGACATCACCGAACTCAAGCAAGCTGAGGACAAATTGCGTGAAAGCGAAACCCGTCTCCGCAGCATTCTTGATAACGTCGTAGATGGCATCATCACCATTGATGAATACGGTATCATTGAATCATTTAACCCAGCGGCTGTGAAAATATTTGGCTACCCAATAGATGAAGTCATCGGGAAAAATGTCAAGATGCTGATGCCAGAACCCTATCAGAGCGAACATGACTACTACCTTTTGAATTATAGAACCACGAATTTGCCTAAAATCATTGGGTACGGCAGAGAAGTTGAGGGACAGCATAAGGCAGGTTTCATTTTTCCACTTGATCTGGCAGTGAGCGAAATCGGGTTAGGTCATCAACGTATGTTCATCGGCATTGTGCGTAATATCAGTGAACGCAAACAAGCAGAACTTCGCATAAAAGAAAGTGAACAAAAATTCAGGCAACTGGCTGAAAATATTGAACATGTTCTTTGGCTGCGAACCTTTGATAAAATGCTTTATATCAATCCTGCCGTTGAAACGATTTTTGGCCTGAAATGTGAAGAGCTTTACCAGAATCCAAATCAGTTGATTGAAGCCATTATTCCAGAAGATCGAGAACGTGTCATCAGTGCTTTTCAAAATCAATTTCAATTTGAAAAGGGAATAAACTTTAATCAGGAATATCGTATCAAAAGGCCTGATGGTGAAATCCGTTGGATTTGGGCACGCACTTTTGTGTTTCAGGTAGAAGGGGTTCAAGAATTGCGAACCGTCGGTATTGCCCAAGACATTACTCAAATCAAGAACACCGAAATAGCCTTGAAAGAAGCTAAAGAGACGGCAGAATCGGCTAATCGTGCTAAAAGCGAATTTCTCGCTAACATGAGCCATGAAATCCGTACACCCATGAATGCGGTTATTGGTTTTTCGGAATTATTGTCACAACGAATAACGGATAAAAAACATAAAAGTTATTTGGATGCCATTCAAACGGCCGGTAAAAGTTTGATGACTTTGATTAATGATATCCTTGACTTGTCTAAGATTGAAGCAGGGCATTTGGAAATTCAGTATGAAGCCGTTAATCCTTATACCCTCTTTAATGAGTTAAAACAGATTTTTGCCGTCAAAATGGCTGAGAAAAACTTGGAATTGATTGTTGATATAGATATAGATAAAGCCTTACCCTCGACACTGATACTGGATGAAGTCCGGTTACGACAAGTGTTGCTGAATTTGATTGGTAATGCGATCAAGTTTACCGACAAAGGCTATATCAAATTAAGTGCCAAAATTCCCCCTACCTCTTTTTCAAAGGAGGGTGATGTTCCTACCTTCAACTTCAAGAAGGGGGAAATGAGTAATAGCCAAGTCGATTTAATCATCACTATAGAGGATACTGGCATCGGCATTCCATCAGATCAACAGGCGCTGATTTTTGAGTCATTTCGCCAACAAGATGGTCAAAGTACCCGAAAATATGGTGGTACTGGATTGGGATTAGCGATTACTAAACGATTGGTAGAAATGATGAATGGGCATATTTTGGTCAAAAGTCGTGTCAAGCAAGGGAGTGTTTTTGAAATAACATTACGAAATGTCGATGTTTATTCCACAGAATCGGTCAAGAATACAGAGGAAGAAGGCTTTAATTTAAATAATATCGCCTTTGAAAAAGCCAAAATATTGGTGGTAGATGATATTGAATCCAATCGTCATCTGATCAAGGCCTGTTTATCTCAAGTTAATTTGGAAGTGCTAGAAGCTGAAGAGGGGCAAAAATCTTTGCTTTTTGCCAAAGAATATCAGCCCGCTCTCATATTGATGGATTTAAAAATGCCAGTAATGGATGGCTACGAAGCCACCCAACAATTGAAAGAGAATCCAAATACTCAAGAAATACCGATAATCGCTTTGACCGCTTCTGTTACTGTAGAAGAACAAAATAAAATCAAAGCGCACGATTTTGATGGCTATTTGTCAAAACCGGTTAATACGCAAAACCTCCTTAACGAATTATCCCGCTATTTAAAATACATAGAAAAACCAGTCATCACCGAAACGGCAACTGATACGCTAACCCTAGAAAATATTATCGAACTCCCCGTATTGCGCCAAACCTTGGTAGAAAAAATATTGCCGTTGTGCCAAGAACTCAAAGATGTCATAGACATAGATGCTGTTGAAGCGTTTGCAGAGCAGTTGTTCCAATTAGCGGAAAAGCATCAAGCTCAACAATTAATTCATTATGCTGAGCATTTACGTGAATTTGCACAGAATTTCGACATTGATGGGGTAGAAAAAACATTACAGCAATTTGATAAAATGGTTAAGCGTTTTGCCAATGGTAATTAAATAAATAAATTGATAGAACTTTTTATATAGATTTGGTGGGCAACAAAAACACGTTACCCACCCTACATTGATCTAATTGGGGCCGGCAACAAAAACACGTTACCCACCCTACATTGATCTAATTGGGGCCGGCAACAAAAACACGTTACCCACCCTACGATTAAGATGGTGGGCAACAAAAACACGTTACCCACCCTACGATTAAGATGGTGGGCAACAAAAACACGTTACCCACCCTACATTGATCTAATTG
>QNEL01000303.1 GCA_003645185.1 Candidatus Parabeggiatoa sp. nov. 3 | reverse complement strand
GCTTGGGCGAACACGCAGCTTGGGCGAACACGCAGCTTGGGCGAACACGCAGCTTGGGCGAACACGCAGCTTGGGCGAACACGCAGCTTGGGCGAACACGCAGGTTCGCCCCTACTTTGAATACGATCGTTTGGGAGGGGCATATCTGCCTGTCTGCCCGATACTCTGGGCGAACACGTTGCTTCGCCCCTACAGCATTTGAATACGATGGTTTGGTAGGGGCAGCGTGTCTGCCCGATAGAAATCAATTAAGGAATCAATTATGATGCAACAAACATCAACAGAGCAGTTATCCATTGATCGGCCCGTTGATGAAAAAAAATGGCCAAAAAGAGGTCAATGGACGTATGCAGACTACCTACGTTTACCCGATGATGGCAAGCGTTATGAAATCATTAATGGAGTCCTTTATATGGCGAATGCCCCTAGTTATAATCACCAATTTGCCGTCACTAAACTGGCCCGCTTACTTGATGAACATGTTGAACAACATAAATTGGGTGTCGTACTCGTTGCACCTTTTGAAATCCATCTCTCTGAGATAGCGAAACCTGTGCAACCTGATGTGTTTTTTATTCCGGCAGAACGACAACCTAAAATGGGTGGCAAATACTTTGAAGGTGTACCTGATTTAATCATTGAAGTCATTTCCCCTAGCTCCATTCGCACAGATCGTTATATCAAATTTGCGGCTTATGAGCTTGCGGGTGTCCGAGAATACTGGCTAGTTGATCCTCGCCTTCGCTTTATTGAAGTTTATACCCGTTCCAGTGACACTGCTGAATACGAACTAGAAGGGCAATTTGTTAGGCGCGAACAGGTGCATTCAAGCGTATTACCTGATGTAGTCTTAACTGTTGATTCCGTTTTTGTACCTTTGCCCACTTAGAAGCTATTTTAAGATAAGAATTTGTTGATAACTGAAAACTGAAAACTGATAACTGATAACTGAAAACAGATGGCCAGAAAACTTTCAACACGCTTAACTTTCACAGGGAAGTTACAAGCAAAAATGCCGTTGCACGTCGGGGGCATACCTGACAGTGTCGAGGAAGATATGCCTTTAGCCAGAAATGGGCTAGGAGAACTTTATGTGCCAGGCACTTCACTGGCTGGCTTATGTCGTTCTTGGATGGAAAGACATTTTGACGATCAGGATATTGTCACAGACATCCTCAATCAATTATGGGGCTTTCAACAACATCAAGAGACTGCTGCTGCAACTAAAAAACCTGAAGGCGGAGCCAGTCGTCTCTTCGTTGAAGACGCTAAAGTCATTTTACCGCGTGATTTACCAGAAGAACTTTGGGACAGTGTCGGCATTAACCGTAAATTGGGAACGGCCGAGGAACATGTTAAGTTTGATCGCACTGTTCTCCCTAAAGGCACTACCTTAGATTTAGCACTATACGTCGATTTACCTCTTGAACGTGATCAAGCGAATACGATGCGAGCTATGTTAGGCTATCTGATGAAAGGCTTGCAGGATGGGCAATTGGCAGTGGGGGCAGCGACGACACGCGGTTTGGGACAAGTTAAATTAATGAAAGCGCAATTGCAGGAAGTTGATTGGACAAAACAGGCTTCTATTTTAAGCTGGTTAGCAGACAAGACAGACTTTCAAAAGTTAAACTGTGAGGCCTTGATTGCAGCAGATCAGCACTTGATTTGCCGTTATCCTGATCTGTTAGAGATCGAAATTGATTGGATGCCGGTAGGCCCTCTGATGACTAAAGCCAGTTATGATGGCATTGCAGTCGATATGTTACCGAGAGTTTCAGGCGTTGACAACAATTCATTGACTTTAGTCTTACCCGGAAGCACTATAAAAGGCGTATTACGCAATCAAGCAGAGCGAATTATTCGCACCGTTTTAAACCGTCGCTATTTTCCAGAACAGTGGCTTAAACCTCATCATTGGTCAGAACAGCTTGACGTGCCCTTGGTAAACTATCTTTTTGGAACGGCAAAAAAGGTAGAAAAGACTACTAAAGCGAATCAAAAGGCCACCCAAGCGGTTAATTCTGTACCCGGAAAAGGGTGTATAACGGTTCGTACTTGCTATGCTCAAAATACCCAGTGTACAACGCAACAATGGCAAGAGGTTGAAAGTGCCAAATCGACATTGGAAGAATGGCGCAAGATTCAAGAGGTAAAACCCTCTGAAATCAATTCGTTGTATACGGCACTGGAGCAAGCCGGACTCCGAGAATCTGCCTCTTTTGAGCAAGCTTTTCATGTGGGCATTGATCGTTGGACAGGCGGTGCGGCTGAGGGTTATCTCTACAGTGCACTTGAACCTTTTGGAGTAAAATGGGAACCAATTGAAATACGCTTAGATTTAGGCCATGCTGATCAAGATCGTTTACCGAACGATTTAAAAGCCCCCGCTGTGGTTTTACTCTTCTTGCTATTACGCGATTTAAGCGAACAGCGTTTACCAATCGGTTTTGGTGTCAATCGGGGTTATGGTACTTTAAGTATTAACAAAGTGACTTTCAAACAAACGGGCCAAACTGAAAATCTACACTGGTTAAATGGCCTGTCTTTTGAAAAACCTTTTTCTTTGAATCAGTTACCTGAAACGGCCAGGAAAGAATTGCAAAGCCTACAAGGTGAGTGGCAAAATTGGGTGAATGCTCAAAAGGAGTGTCCAAATGGCTGAATTAGTCTATTATCAACATGCCGGTATCACACTTCAGAATGTGATTGAGTTATCCTTAGCGAAAGGCACGATTGGTTTATTTTATACGCCAACACAATGTCAATTTGGACGCTGGGAAAAATCGGGTAAAATCAGCGATGCTCAGGGTAAACCCTTTGCATTAGAACACGTATTTGAAGCGCGTTTATTTCATGAGCAAGCGGAATTGCGTTGGTTAAGAGAACCCAATACGGATGGATTAGGGCGTGCCGTTTATTTATTCGATGAGGCAAACAAGGCACCTGATTGGCAAGGCTGGCAACGCGCAAAGCCCTTAGGCGAACTGAGCCTAAATGCAAACCAATATTTATTATGGGGCGAACAGTGGCAAGCAAGCGATCAAGCCAACGAAATCGACGATTTCGATCAAAACAATTGGTCAATGCTTGCCACAGCGCGTATTGGAAAATGGTTTGTACCGGTTCCCGGTTTGAAGAAAAATCAGCGAGTAGGCTTAAAAACGCAGGAATATTTTGGCTTACCTCGTGATCCTGATGGAAAACTGACTTTAGCTGGTCAACATGGCAATCAAGTGGTTATCGAAGAACGTTGGTTAAGTTTAAAAGCAATTGATTATAGCGTTTCCCGATTGAATGAAGTACAAATCATTTAAGTGCAAAATTTATTTTGCGGTTGGAGTGCAAAATTTATTTTGCGGTTGGAGTGCAAAATTTATTTTGCGGTTGGAGTGCAAAATTTATTTTGCGGTTGGAGTGCAAAATTTATTTTGCGGTTCGATTTTCTTGATATAACTGTACGTCATGAGATCGGGAAACGCTATAGTTAAGCCTGGGCGAACACGCAGGTTCGCCCCTACAATCATCAAGGATAAAAAATTTAATCGTCATGGTGCAGTAGCTCAGCGCCTACGAACTGACAACAAACAATGAGTATTATAAATATGTTTTCCCGTCTCTTATCAACACTTTGGTATCGGCTTCTCAGACGCGCCAGACTCAACCCGGTACTCACCGGTTTAGCCCTCTTTTTATTGCTGAGTGTGGGCAGTTTACTGATTGGCTTGCTCACAACATTTGATGAACAAGGGCAATATGGCCACTGGATAATGTGGTTTAACAATGCTTCTGTTCTCATGGGCTGGTTATCTATCATGGCCGCTTGGTCGCTTGCCTTACTCGCTTGGGCGCATCGCAAAGAGGCCGCTACCGCTTTTCTGGGTACCGGTAAAGAAGTGAAAGAAGCTAAAGAAGCTTTTGAAGCCAGTCTGATCTTGGTAAGCCGGAATTGCCAAACGGAATGGCACTTACGCCATATTCAACCCAAACGAATTGAATTAGTTTGGACACCTCTAGTCAAAGATCAAACGAATACCTTGTTAGACAAATTTCAAAGCATTGAATGCTTTGAAAGCCGTCAGCGTAGCTTAAGTAATGAGCATGCTTATGACATTATGGCTACAAAACAGCATTGCTTATTTTTGCTCAGAGGCCTGTTAGATCAGCATAAGCGGGAAAGGGTGTGTGTTGATCTCACTGCGGGCACTGCGATTATGACGATTGCGGCTTTTCAAGCAGCAGAAGAAATGGGAGTCACCTCAATTTATTTGTTAGGCCAATCCGCTACGAAATTTCAGGCACGTATTATTGATGACAAAAAAGTAGATGATCCCAATGAAGCTAAAGTGATCATGTTGTCAGATCGTCGTGGGGAAAAGCTTTAATAAGGAACCATTTGGAGTCAGGGCGAACACGCAAGTTGCGTGTATGCCCTTAACTCTATTGTGGATCGCGGCAGGCACAACAATTAAATATTATCCCTGAATCCTACCGACAGCGATCCCACCATCTGAAGTACACCGCTCAAATTTTGTAAAGATAATGAATCGCTATCAATTAACACAAATGCAGATTACAGGTTATCGACGCTTGTTTTCAATCGACATGGCAATGCGTCCATTAAGCGTGATGATTGGTGCTAATGGTGTGGGTAAAACTTCGATTTTAGAGGTGTTTTCTTTATTATCAGCGTCGGCACAAGGTCACACACAAAATATCCTTTCAAAATGGGGTGGTATTCAGGATATTTTGACTTATGATCAGGCAGAAAAGGCTGGTTTTAAAATCTCTATAGCACTGCCAACAGCAAACCCATTAGATTATTCATTGACGCTCAACCTGAAAGGAATGTCTTATGAAGTAGGCTCTGAAAGCTTAACGCAAGTTATCGGCCAGAATGACACTCAGCGATTAAAATATATTGAGGCTAATCGCTCGGACATCACCTATTGGGATGAAGAAAATAACAAATTGGTACGCCCCACTTGGGCCTATTCGCCGTTTGAAACCTCATTATTTCAGATACCAAAACGCTCACACACCCCTGAAATGTTGCGTCAGCAGTTGGCCGATATTAGCTATTATAGTGCTTATGCTTTAAACGTGGGTTATCATGCCCCTATTCGTTTACCTCAAAAAATGCAACCGGCTACACATCCAGGGCACAATGGCGAAGATTTAGTGTCCTGTCTTTTTTACCTGCGTGAAACGGATAAAGCCCGTTTTGAGATTATAGAAGATACGCTTGCGGTTGCTTTTCCCAATTTTGAGCGGCTAGATTTTCCCCCAGTTGCAGCCGGCACATTGGCGATGACGTGGAAAGAGAAACATTTTTCAAAACCCCTTTACTTGAACCAACTGTCAGAAGGCATTTTGCGATTTTTATGGTTAATCACATTATTGTACAGTCCAAACTTGAGTGCTGTGACACTGATTGATGAACCTGAAGTCAGTTTGCACCCTCAATTATTAAGCATTCTAACCGATGCCATGCTCGAAGTGTCGGAACACACACAATTGATTGTGGCAACCCATTCAGAGCGATTAATTCGCTTTTTAGAACCAGAGCAAGTATTAGTAATGGATGAAAAAGAAGGATTAACGCAAGTCAGATGGGCAGATAGCTTGGATTTAGAGGCTTGGCTTGAAAGTTACGCGCTGGATGAACTGTGGCGAATGGGACGTTTAGGGGGGAGAATATGAAAATCGCCATTTTGGTAGAAGGCAAAACGGAACTGGCTTTCAAATCACACCTACTGAACTTTTTAAAGACTCGTTTGGCAGGAGCGATGCCAAAATTAGATTTTATCCCTTATGATGGACGCATTCCCTCTGAAGCGAGACTGAAAAGTGTGGTCAAAAATTATTTATTGAAAGATAAATATGACGCCGTGATTGCTTTAACTGATGTTTACACAGGCACGCATGATTTCAAAAGTGCAGCAGATGCCAAACAAAAAATGCTGGAATGGGTAGGATCGATCCCTCATTTTTATCCTCATGTCGCTAATCATGATTTTGAGGCGTGGTTATTACCTTATTGGTCAGACATTCAAAAATTATCCGGACATAATAAAGGAGTTCCTGGTAAGCATCCAGAGCAAGTCAATTTGAATAAACCACCTTCCTATCATATTAAAGAGATGTTTATATCTGGAAAACAGAAGAGACGATATAAGAAACCACGGGATGCTCACAGGATTTTGAAGGATAAAGACTTACTCATTTCTGCAAAAGCGTGTCCTGAATTAAAAGCCTTTTTAAATAGGATATTGCAACTTTGTGATGGTGAATTGATTCCTTGAAGCTTAATACGCGGCTAGAGATAAATAGTTTTTCTAATGCTTGGGCATTGGATACCATCTTTATGAAAGGCTCAATCATCAAAGGGTGGGTAGCGTCTTTTTGTGCCGGCCCCATTTGTTCTAATTGGACTTGGTGTAAAATATCTAATTGTATCCCTGAAGGTATCAGTTTTTCTTTGAAACTTGAACATCTTATGGATAACCTCTTTCTTGAATAAATGAATTGTCACTATTCATGCTGATGTTAGCTATATTATAGATCAAAAAATTAATGGGGCCGGCACAAAAACACGCTACCCACCCTACGGTCCAATAAAAACTTAATATATAATAAAATCAATCACTTATCTTACATTTTTTGACTTACATAATAGGAATACTATGCCTGAAGAACCTAAAACGTCAACATTGACGATCATCACGACTACCAAGGGTAAAAAGAACGTGATGATTACCGTACCAACTAAAAAGGGGAGTGAGCTGCGCCCTGTCACTGAAAAGACTTTGACTAGCGAATTGGTGCCTCTTCTCAACAAAACACCTGATGATTTAAAGGATATTGAGGTGGAATATGAGATGGAAAAAGGCATCGTCCGCAAAGTGTGGAAAAAAGGGGGCGAGTGGTCGGGCGAAATCGCTTCATACGCTTCTCCGCGTAAACCCCAAGCACGGCAAGATAGATCAGCCCGAAACAGGCCACAGGGAATGCAGCCTCGTCAAGCACCATTTCAAGATAAAGAGGCTTTTCATAATCCCTATAATTTTGTGTCTGTTTTACCTAGAAGCAAGGTTATCAATGACTTAGGTGATTCTGAACCCAAAGGCCATCATGCTTATCACGATGATCATTGGTCAGGTTGGCTTGATATCCAATTAACGACGGCTACGCCTTTATTAATGCCTAATGCGGCGCTGGTGTCAACGAATGAGGCAGATCATCACACTTTCCCTGTGCGTGTCGATACGAACGGTGCCCCTTATTTGCCGCCCACTTCTATTAAAGGTATGTTACGTTCTGCTTATGAAACGGTGACAAATAGTCGTTTTGCTATATTTGAGAAACATAATAGCCCGTTGGCTTATCGGATGGATGCGCGTAAAGGTATTGAAATGGTGCCGGCCGTGGTAGAAAATGGATCTTCCAAATTACAATTGCGTTTGTTATCCAATAACACAACTATTGGTTCTAACGGGGCACCTATGAATTCGGTCATGTATGCGGCATGGTTGCCACGTTATCAAAAGTACTCTTCTAGGGATCAGCATCCTAGAACAGATAAAGAGGAATCGAAACGAGCTTTGCGTTATCCTGACAACACATTACCACAACATGGTGATAAGGTGTGGATACGATGTGATCAACAGCAACATCGCTCTGGGCGGTTTTCTTTTTTGAAGGTTACGGATATCCAGCAACGTCGTTCAGGAGAAACAGCGCCAAGCAGTTTTCAAGCGGGTATCGTGTGCATTACTGGCCCCAATATCATGAATAAACATGAAGAACGGGTGTTTTTGTTGACACAAAATGATCCCAGCTTAGATTTAACCCCTAGTTTGATCGCGGGTTGGGATAGCTTGATTGAAAACTATCAGCACATCCATGCTGATGAATTACGAAAAAGAAAAACAGATAAACGCAATCCCAATGATTATTTGGGACATGAACCGGGTAAAACCGGTTGGTCACGCCATATTGATCCTCACAATCAGAGTCAACTGAAAGAGGGCAGTCTGTGCTATGTGCGGGTAGCGCATGCTGATAACGAGGATTATCAGGTATTAGGCCTCTATCCTGTCACGATTTCGCGTGATTTATATCCTGAAAAACCAGCGAATTTGCTGCATGAAAGCCTACACTCTGCAACGGATTACAAGGCACTTTCTCCAGCAGATCGCGTATTTGGTTGGGTACATCAACAGGGCAAAGGGGCCTGGAAAGGCCAATTACGCATTGAACCTGCTCAGTGTGAAGTCGGCTCACAGGCCATTGAACACTTTGGCAATGATGGCGTACCGCTGGCCATTTTAGGGGAAGCTAAACCGCAACAAAGCCATTTTTATGTGGCCCATAATTGGCAAGGCGATCCGTTACCAGATGGGCATGATAAATCGGTTGGTTATCAGAAAAGAACGCAGGGCTTACGAGGGCGTAAGGTGTATCCTCATCATGCTCATCTGGCGGGTTTACATGAGTATTGGGTTAAACCGGAAACGGATCGCACCCAAAAGCCGATGCTTTATCAGGGTAAAAAGTATTATCAAGAATATCGTCGTCCCACAGCAGTAGAGGGGAGTAAAAATAAAACCCGCGATATTCAAAACCGCTCAATACTGGGTTGGATAAAACCGGAAACCGCTTTTCGGTTTAAAATACAAATCAGTAATTTGTCTAGTGTGGAATTAGGCGCGTTGCTGTGGCTGTTGAATTTGGATAAGGATTATTACCATCGTTTAGGCAGTAGTAAACCTTTGGGTTTTGGCAGTGTGCATTTGCAAATCAAGAATATGGGTTTGCGAAAGGGGCAAGATTGGGTTGATTTTTATCAAGATTTTCTGGAGACTGACAGGCAGCCTTGTTTATGCGATATCAATGAGGCTCAACCGCATATTGAGGCTTATAAACAGGCCGTGTTTGAAGCTTATGGTCGGCCATTTGGAAAAAAATCGTTTGAAGAAGTCTCGTTTATCAAGGCCTTCAAGGTGGCATTGCGTGGTTTTCGTAATGGTTTACCCATGCATTATCCACGTCTGGATGAAAAACCCAATCCCAATGGCGAGACTTTTAAATGGTTTGTGCAAAACGAGAAAACGAGAGGGCCTCATTTAGCTTTACCCGCTTTAGAGACAGAACGGGGCTTGCCATTGTTGAGTGATTGATTGTGTAAGTTAAGGATGGTGGGCAACAAAAAAACGTTTCGCGCCAAAAGTTTGGCGTGCAAAACTTTTGGCGCGAACCTAGTGCAGGATCGCTCCAATCCTAAGACCACCTAGCTAAAAAGGGGCAACCACAAGGGTTGCCCCTACGAACGGTTTGTAGGGGCAATCCCTTGTGGTTGCCCTGGTTTTTCAATGGTATTGAAACTTTCGCTCTCCTGCACTAGTGCAGGATCGCTCCAATCCTAAGACCACCTAGCCTGCCTAAAAAGGGGCAACCACAAGGGTTGCCCCTACGAACGGTTTGTAGGGGCAATCCCTTGTGGTTGCCCTGGTTTTTCAATGG
>QNEL01000302.1 GCA_003645185.1 Candidatus Parabeggiatoa sp. nov. 3 | reverse complement strand
TAAACAGGTATTTTGGGCATTCGCCCTGGATTGCCCCTACGGGTACGGTTGTAGGGGCAATCCCTTGTGGTTGCCCCGGTTGCTTCTATTAAAATACCTGAAAATTTATGGTTCAGTACTTACCACCTATCAGTTTGCAAATTTCTGTTCAACAAACACACATTCTAATAGTTAAAAATATTATAATTTCTATAAAAATTAACTATTTATTCTCTGTGGCACTCTGTGGTACTCTGTGTACGCCGTAAAGAAAAAAAGCGTCTGTTCAAACTGATAGGCGGTAAGGCAACTGGTTTCGCTTTCGCAATTGAAAAAGAAATAAACGCTAAAGACGCTAAAGATGCTTTGTATCAAATCGAAGCGTCTCTTGCGTTTTCCTTTTATAAAATCGATCCAAAAAATATTGGAGTAAAAATGCTCCTCAAGCTCGAAATCAACAGCAACGCCCACCGATATCAATATCCGCCCAAATGACAACACGACTTTCCCCTTTATCATTTCCCCATCAAATCAATCAGTTGGCAACCTTCAGGGGTACAACTGATTATTTTCGCACTGTTATCACGCCAATCTCCAATAACTCGACGGATTGCTGTCTGCCCATTGATTGTCACTTGATGTATCGCGGGACGATGGGTATGTCCATGAATCAAGTGATAAACGCCATGCGTTTCCAAGGCTAAAATAACAGCTTCAGGTGCCACATCCATAATGGCATCAAGCGTTGTTTGCATTTTAGCTTGGCTTTCAGCACGCGCTTGTTGAGCGAGAATACGCCGCTGTGCTAAAGGTTGTGCCAGAAATTGGGCTTGCCATTTGGGATGACGCACTTGTTGACGAAAAGCCTGATAATCCACATCTAAGGTGCAGAGTGTATCGCCATGCATTAATAGGGTTCCAGTACCATATAGATCAATTACAACAGGATCGGATATGAGTTGGCAACCGGTAGCCGCAACAAAGTCTTCGCCTAACAAAAAATCCCGATTACCGTGCATCACAAACACGGGCACATTATTGCTTGTCAGATTATGCAAAGCCTTTAAGACTTCTGGATAAGTGGGCGTGTCATCGTCATCGCCTAACCAAACTTCAAATAAATCACCGAGTATATATAAAGCATCAGCTTTTTGGGCGCGGTGTGCTAAAAAGTCTAAACAAAGAGTGAGAGGAATAGGCCGATTTGGGGCAATATGTAAGTCAGCAATAAATAGTGTTTCTGACATAATCAGTTATCTTTTTCAAAAGGGCGAACACGTAGGTTCGCCCAGGCTTAACTTTCAATATTTTCTAGATGTTCAGAAAAATAATTTGAGGGCGAACACGCAGGTACGCCCCTACAACCCCCCCCCTACTCACTTTCCACAAATTCTGCCTTTTCAATAATCACATCGTCTTTGGGCACATCCTGATGACCCGCACGATTCCCCGTCGCCACTTTCTTGATCAGGTTCACAACATCCATGCCTTCTGTGACTTCAGCAAACACGCAATAGCCCCAACCACGTTCCGTTTTCTCTGTGTGATTCAGGAAGGTATTGTTGGCAACATTGATAAAAAATTGCGAGCTGGCTGAGTGGGGATCAGAAGTCCGTGCCATCGCAAGAGTGCCTACCGCATTCTTCAAACCATTGGTGGCCTCGTTTTCAATTGGCGGATTGGTCCCTTTTTCCCGCATACCCGGTTCCATGCCCCCCCCTTGAATCATAAAACCCTCAATGACACGGTGAAATACAGTGCCGTCATAAAACCCTGAATTGACATAATTCAAGAAATTATCAACGGTTTTAGGCGCATGTTCTGTAAAGAGTTGTATCGTAATAGTGCCCTGATTGGTTTGCATTTTGACTGCTTGCATCAATATTTCCTTTGAGAGTGAGTGAGTTGATTAATCAGATAGTGGTTCTGGTTGGTCAGGTGTTGACGGTGAATCTGGGGCTGAAAAAGAGGTTTTCAATGGATAAGCCCTAGACAGTTGAAGTGCTTGAGACTTTTCTTTTTCGGCTAAAGCCGCCGAAGGCGTATCTTCTTCCATTTCAGTCACATAAGCCAGCCTAGCCTGTGAATTATCGGTCAAAGTCTTTTCCCCTAACGGAATGGTTTCAATATAAGACTCTTTAGGCGCTTTGAAAGTCTCTGTTTTTTTGAAAATCCCTGAAGGCTTGTCTTCTGTGCTGGTGGACGATGAACTCTTGGCCAGAGTCTTTGCCGTGATCGTTTCACTCGTCTCTACAGCATCATCTTGAGAAGCTTGATAGTTTTCTGTTTCTGCTAGAACTGGCGTATCCTCTTGAGTTTCATCGATAGATACGGCCGTGGACGATGAATTTGAATTATCGGCCAGAGTCTTGTCTGCCGTGATTGTTTCACTCGTCTCTACGGCATCATCTTGAAAAGCTTGAGAGTTTTCTGTTTTTGCTAGAACTGGCGTATCCTCTTGAGTTTCATCGACAGATACGGCCGTGGACGATGAATTTGAATTATCGACTAGTGTCTTTTCTTCTTCTGTCGTTTTGATTTCAACCGTTGAATCTGTGAGCATTTCAGAGGCTTTGACCGTTTCTGTTTCTTTCTCCTGAATCGTTGGCAAAATCGCTATCTCGGTTGCAACCGGCTCATCATCAGATAATGCGTTCTGGGCTAATGGCTTTACTGGTGCATTTTGGAACCTAACGCTTTCAATAACGACATGCTTTTTGGGAACATATCTTCTAAAAGGGCCTGCCGCACTGGTTCTCGCTTTTTGAATCTTATCAACCACTTCCATGCCTTTAATCACTTGACCAAATACCGTATAGCCCTCGTCTGAGTATGGAGAAGATTGATAGTTGAGAGAGCTGTTATTGTTGACATTAATAAAAAATTGCGAGGTAGCTGAATCAGGATCGTAGCTACCGCGGGCCATCGCAATAGTGAAACGCAGGTTTTCCAAGCCATTCTCACTTTCATTGGGAATCGAAGGATGGGTAGACTTTTTTTCATAATCTTGAGTATAGCCCCCGCCTTGAATCACAAATCCCCTAATCACACGATGAAAAACCGTGCCATCATAAAAACCTTCTTTAACATAGCGAAGAAAATTATCGACCGTTTTTGGGGCCTGTTCTGGCTTCAGTTCCAGTACGATTGTGCCAAAATTGGTCTGCATTGTGACAAGAGGGCCCTCTTGACTCTGGACGCTGGATGTCAATAAAATAATTAAACAGGCTATAAAATATTTCATTTTTCTGGTATGAACTTAAATTGTTAATTGGACACATATCAACAATCAATTATCACTCATTTCCGGGCAAAAGTTGACTGCTTCGCTACAAATTTTTTGCCCAGAAGAAACCTTGAGAGTTGTTATGTCCAAGGCTAACATGATTATCGAAAAAAACGGAAATATACAATAAAACAAGATTGAAAATGTTAAGCCAAAAGAATCCCTTAGGGAATGCTATATGTTTTTTGAGTCACTAAATCGGTTCCGCACTGTAACTCTTCTATCCATTTAAAAAAGCGTTCAACCATCACTTTTCCTTTAAAAGAACGCCCATGTTGAGGTATGATCCATTCAACATCCAAATCACGCACCATATTAACCCAGTATCGACAAACTTTGTTACATGCCATGCAACGGCGATGAAAACTTTCCATGTTGGCTATATGATTATCAAAATCTTCAACGGGCTGATCAACTTTCTCAGAGTATCGTAAAAATAGAGAGGCACCCATATCGCCAGAAAATAAAATTTTGCTGATGGGATCGTAACATTGGAAATTGCCTTCAGAGTGTAGGAAATGGGCAGGGATAATTTTAAGTCTAGTCTGCCCAAGTTGAAGAATCATACCTTGATCCGGAATCCCGATGATCCGATGATTAAACTGGCCTGGTGTCACATAATGTGACATAAAACGTTTCCATAACGTCGGCACAACAATTTTACCATCAGTCTCAACTAACCATTTTTCCACTGAGGAAAGTGCATCTGGTTCTTGGTGTGAGCCAATGACGTAATCTAGCTTTGTATTGGATAAAAATTTAGCGGAACACATTAGCAAATCTTTATAAACAATCATTCCACCAGGATCAATAAATGCGGAATGATTGCTATCTATGACTAAAAATTGGTTGGCTTGCACACCGCCATTTGAAATCAAATCGTAAAAACCAATACATTGATGTGTCCCGTTATCGTAAAGTTTTTGTGCCATTTTATTTCACAATGTGAATGAAAAATTCTATTTTTTCTATATTCAATCAAATAATTAATTTATAATTGTTAATTATTGTTAATTGTTAATTGTTAATTGTTAATTGTTAATTGTTAATTATTAATTGTTGGCAAGTTAAAAAGACATCAGTGTTGTAATAGTAAGTAGGTTTACAAAAATACATTAACATGTTTTTGCAAATATTGAATAGAACGCTGATTTGGCTTCTTATTATAATTTCTTTGTCCCATTTTTTTGCGCGCAAAAACTGGGGCACGCTGATTTTTTTAATCATTCTTCATTTTAATTTAATCAGTGTTTTTAATCAGTGTTTCACGCTAAAGTATAGCGAAGCTTCACGACGCGCGTGAAAATCATGACAATCAGTCAAATCAGCGTTCTATCTCATCAATAACTCTCATCACCTTTATGCGCCACTACCTACTTACCTCTATTAATATACTTAGCATCGTCATAATTTAAACTTTTATGTAGGGCTCCCTACGTATTTTTGTTGCCCACCATCCTCATTAAAAAGTTTTTCAGGCAAAAGTCTCGCGAAGCTGTACTTTTGCCTGAAAGTTTGTTACCGCGCTTAGTCCCCATTTCCAATAAAAACTCGCGGGGCGGTAAAACGCCGTTTCCCAGTTTCCAATGCCTCTTTAAATTTGCGTTTTGCAAATTGACTAGACATTAATCGCTTTTCTCGTACCATATTTACGGCGGAACTTATCCACGCGCCCTGCGGTATCAAGCATTTTCTGCTGCCCAGTATAAAAGGGATGACAAGCTGAGCAGACTTCAATCTGTAAATCTTTTTTAACCGTTGAGCCGGTTGTAAAAACATTACCGCAACTACAGGTAACGGTGGTTTGATTGTAAGCAGGATGAATCTTATATTTCATAATGATATCAAATTTTGATCTGTAAGTGCCCAAAAAAAAGGGACTATTTTACGAAAAACAGCTGTTTACAGCAAGCTTATCAATTATCAACTGATGTTACGCAATCAATTTCTGTTCATTTTAAACACAATTTCACGATTTCACTTAAAAAGTTTCGCGAAGCGAAACTTCTTAAGTGAATTTCACGCTAATGTTTCGCGGAGCGAAACATTAGCGTGAAAACGACTATTGGTATTGGTATCGGGCTCCGCACTTCAATCAGTCGATATCCCACTCATTTTTTATGAGTATTGGCATCAAAGCGTGATGTTTTGTGCGCTTGCATAACCTTGATAAGAATCGGGGTGCGTAACATCAGTTATCAATTTCAAATGTCGGGTGGGTTCGCGCCAATTTGCGCGCAAAACTTTTGGCGCGAAAGGTGTTTTTCTTGCCCACCAATCGTCTCTACGATTGATAACTGATTTTAGCTGTCTTCACTTGGCAATGTAAATAAGGTTTGCAATTCACTGTTGGGATAAAGCAGTATAAAGTCTGTTATCCCATCACCATTGATATCTCGGTTCGATATGACTTGCATATGATCCGTTGTGGGGAAAGTCGATTGCGTAATCAGATAATCGACTACGCCACGATAGTTTTGCCCCGCTAATTGAAAACTGACTACACCGTATGGGGCTCGACTTTTTCAGCGGACGTGTATAGCGCCTGTGCTAAAGCAGGATAAATCATTTGCTCACGCCGAATACCCTTTTGATCTGTCAAAACGAGCGTGGCAATCTTCAAACCACTGAGAACAGGAGAATTGGAAAAGTACAGCCCTGGCGTTTTGTCACTCGAAACTTCTACCGAGGCAAAATCTGGACGCGCACTGAACCAGTTTCCTTCTTCTTCGACGGGTATCTTTAAATTACCGTTCGTTTGCACAATCAAGTCAGGTAGGCCAAATGCCGCAAAAGCGGTTTGTAATTCGCAAGGGGCTTGTACAACAGGTTGAGCGAGTATGTCAAGTCCTGTGTCAGTTACAAAGCGTGTACTTTGATCGTCTTGTACTTGAAAATAAGCAGTGTCTGTGGCGCGTTTAACGGATACAGCTTGTACTGCAAACCGTCTCGTCTCTAGGCTCAATTGTAAATAGCCATACCGAGTATTTTGGCTTATTTCCCAGTCACTGTCTTTCAAATAGGCTAACGCATTGATAGCGGTCAAAATCCCCTCGCTAGGCTGAACAATATCTGTTGATAAATCAACACGTTCTGGCCCTATCACCCTTTCTGCACAATTCAATGAATTGGGTAAAGCGGGTAACAAGGCTATCAGTTCTAAGTGCTTTGGAATCAGGGTATGGCTGGCAAAACGCACACCCTTTCCTAACCTGATGTCATCGGGTAGTTGTACGTTATCGCCAATCAGGATACCCGATAAATCACTACCGGCTTCAACTTCTAGGTTTTCTAACCGCGCATTGTCATCGCCAGTGATGTGGCCGGCCAGTTTGCCACCGCTGATATGGGTATTAGCCCCTAAATGCACATCTTTTAGAACACCGCCTATTCGTGATCATCCCAATTAAGGTACCGCCTGTTACCATTGTACCGCTAAATTCAAAGTTCTCCATGCGCCCTTCATTAGTGATCAGGCCACTGACTTGGCAAGCGCTTAATATCGCTTGCGATGTCATCGTCGCATTAGACACCCACCCTTGATTAATAATCGTGCCTTCTAATATAGCATCACTGATATGCCCTTGTTCGCCAATGCTCAGATCACTGAGTCTTTCTCCCTCTCCCTGACAGGGCATCGTGATCAAACCGTTTGTCGGACACCTTGATATCTCAACAAATGGCACTTGGGGTGCCTCATCTCCCGTTGTGACACGACTAGAGGCTTCTAATGCCGTAACGGTGCCTATTTCAACACGTTGTTTTTACTTCAAAGAGGTGATATGTGCTAATCAAAAATTTTTTCAACACAGAGATCACATCGTTTACAGAATGTCACAGAGGTTTGACTCAATAACTCTCTGTGAAACTCTGTGGTACTCTGTGTACTCTGTGTTGCGTTTTTAACGCAACTTTTCAACTCAAAATTTATAAGAATTTATAAGGTTAAATCCTGTAATTTCAACACCACCCCCACACTCGAAACACTCACAAAAACCACTCGCCCAATCAACCGCACTATATATTCTTCATCATCCAACCGATTCGGATCATTAACGATACCACTTCTTTTATCGACTTTGATGCGATATTGATCAATCACCCAATCAAGGGCCGCGCGATTGCCGAGTTTGTATTCAAACGTTTCCGAAGGAATACCGCCGATAGTTAAGGAATCGTTATAAATGATTTGCCGCTTATCGCGGGATAATCTCATTTTTTCGACGCGCCAGTCTAAGGGCGTATCGGCTTTGTCCATCCATTTTAAGGGGTATTCGGGCTGTTGCTCATAATTGAGGTGTAA
Source organism: Candidatus Parabeggiatoa sp. nov. 3 (assembly GCA_003645185.1). GTDB lineage: Bacteria > Pseudomonadota > Gammaproteobacteria > Beggiatoales > Beggiatoaceae > Parabeggiatoa. Next base: position 1,977 of record QNEL01000302.1, on the reverse strand, counting down.
GTCGGCCAGTTTTTTGCCAGCGTCAGCAAAATCCCAAAAATGGGGAGCAAATGGAATGCGCGGCAATTCTCTTTTCAAGTTAGCGGCATATTTTTTCCGATAAACGGGGTGATGCAGTAATCCATAAACATAATGAAAGATATCCCATTTAGTGATTTGGTTATCTTGGTAATGGGTTTGATAGTGGTTTAATGCCCAATCTGTGATGTTATCGATGCGATTGCTGCCGTCTTCATTGTAGGTGTAGAAGGGGAAGCATTGCCCATTACGCCCACCAACTGCCACATCAGGTATGCAATTTGTGATTTGAACAACAAAAGGAATTTGTGAATGATTAGTACAACAAATCACTTGATTTTCAGTTTCAATTTTTGGCGTAGGAAATATTTGCTTAAAAATACTCCCTTCATTATTCATTATATTGTCAAAAAATAAGCCAGATTTTGTAAATGGACGATATAAGGAAATCCTAATTTTTTCAGATGAAAAAGACGCTTTTTGCCCCCGTTTCAAAGACGTTTTTAAAGTATGACTCCAACTTATTTTAGTGTCATCATATAAAACAAAATTATCAAGTTCTGCTTGTTTATCCTCTTTATGTGTCCATTTTAAAACCTGTTCATTATAGGTTTCAATCGTCCGTTGCATGTTATCAGTTATATCGGATTGACTGAAATTATAGGCCCAAGCATCACGACTGGTACCAACACCACGCCCATAAGTCTTAAAAACCACTCCCTCAATATCCGTTTTAGCGGCCTTCGTTTCCTTCGTACCTAACGGCATAAAATCATCAAACTCTGAATGCAAGCCTTCTGTGAGCCAAGTGTGTTTTTTATCCGGCACAATGGTTTCCCATTCAATTTGAGTAACTTGTTGTTTCTCATCCAAATAAGCGTATTTTTCTTCTTTACGACATTCTTCATCTAAACGCGCATAGAAAATCTTGGTAGTGGTTTCACCCGCTTTTTTGACTAACAAATTGATACTCACACCGACTTGAATACCAAAAACATTATGGGTTGTACCCGATAATTTGGGATTTTTTCTGACATTGCCACCTAAATCAAGTAGATATACAGACGAAAAATCCTGCGACAATTGTTTCCGCATCCCATCAAAAGCAATACTATCCAAAAAGCTATTATTGGTAACAAAGGCGACAATACCCTCATCACCTATCCGCCTTGAAGCCCAACATATCGCTTTCACATAAGGATCGGATAAGGCATTTTTATTCGTTGCCTTAGAATCCTTGGCATAAGTTTCGCGCACCCATTCATCAACCACTTCGTATTTGCGATTCTTATTGTTATCGTTTTCATTGACTTGGCCGACATTATAAGGCGGATTGCCGATGACAACAAAAATGGGGGCCTTTTTTTGGCGGTTCACGCGCTCAGTATTTTCCGTCGTAAACAAAGTCGCTTGCCTGTCTTCTGCCAATTGAAAGGTATCGACTAAACAAATCCCTTCAAATGGTTCATATTGCCCCGTGATTTCATAATAGGCATGTTCAATATTCATCGACGCAATATAATAAGGCAATAACATCAGCTCATTACAATGTAATTCCTTTAAGTATTTGTTTTTCAAGCTAAATTTATTGATAGCTCGCATAACCCGAATAATAAAATTACCCGTGCCCACAAAAGGATCAAGAATCCGCACGCCTTCTTGACTCAAAGAGCTATTAAACTCTTTTTGTAAAATGTCTTCAACCGACTGCACCATAAAATTCACTATCGGTTGCGGCGTATAAACGATACCGTGCGTATCGGCGACTTTGGTGGCAAAACCTTGGAAAAACTTTTCATAAACCGCGTTCAGAAAATCTTGCTTATGAGCATAATCATCAATCGTCGAAGCCGTCGTTTCAATCGCCCCATAAAACCTATCCAGTTTTTTGAGAAACTCATGGCGACTAAATGAACGCGAAGTTAAAGCCGTGATCACCGTTTCAATTTCACGCGCAAT
>QNEL01000301.1 GCA_003645185.1 Candidatus Parabeggiatoa sp. nov. 3 | reverse complement strand
TATCCTAATTCTTCTGGCGTTTTGGGTTGAGAGGTGATGGGTTGAATGGTGACTTTAACGTCTAAATTCGCTTCATTAGGTGTAAAAGGCACTTTCAATAATAAAATACCATCTGCACCGATAAGTACTGAAGCATAAATTTTCAGGTATTTTAATAGAAGCAAACAGGGGCAACCACAAGGGATTGCCCGTAGGGGCAATCCCTTGTGGTTGCCCTTCTTCTTGGTTGTTTCTTTTAATTAAAATACCTGAAAATTTATGGTTCAGTACTTATGATATTTATATGCTATAAAATGTGTGTGTTTTTGAACAGGAATTTGCAAACTGATAGGTGGTAAGGGCTGAACTAATATAATAACACGTCGTCGTGATATTTTAGATGTGTTAATATTGTGTTTTGATCCAAAGTATTCCCTTTATCGAAAAGTCGAACAGGATTTATTGACTTTCACTGATCGATGCGATGTTGAAAAAGTTATTAGCCGCTGCGCTTCTGTTTAAGGATATGGCGGCTTTTCAAAATGTTATCAAATAATTAAAAGAAAATGGGCCCTATTGCAGAGCCCAATACCCGTAAAGAAAAAGGCAAAATACATGAAAACACACACCTGCTGCTGCGATGATTACGATTCCAATTCCTTAACCGTCGAAGAAGCTTTACAGCGCATTGATCAAGATTTACAACCAATAGCTGATGAACAACAATTGCCAATACGCAGCGCATTAGGTCTAGTCTTAGCGGAAGATATCTTGTCCAAAATTGAGGTGCCGCCATACGACAATTCAGCAATGGACGGTTATGCCGTGCTTGGTGCCGATTTACCAACAAACGGCCAAGCTCAATTGAAAATGGTTGGTACCTCTTTCGCTGGACAACCCTACAATGAAACCATTCAAGCTGGAGAATGTGCGAGGATATTCACTGGTGCTGTCATGCCGATGGGTGCTGATACGGTGATCATGCAAGAACATGTTGAAAGGCAAGGTGATCGGATCATTATTGGTGCGGAACATAAAAAGGGCCAACATGTTCGTCCGGTTGGTGAAGATATCACTATCGGTCAAGTCGTTTTAAAGGCCGGTAAACAACTTCTACCGGCCGATATTGGCTTATTAGCTTCGTTAGGCGTTCCTGAAGTGAAAGTCAAACGTCGTTTACGAGTCGCTTTTTTCTCAACAGGCGATGAATTATGTTCAGTCGGTGAGGTGCTACAGCCGGGCCAAATTTATGACAGCAATCGTTATAGCCTATACGGTATGCTGACGCGCTTAGGCATTGATCTCATTGATATGGGTGTTGTGCGCGATACGCCTGAGGAAGTTGAAAGGGCTTTTCTATCAGCTGCCCGTTCTCATGATGCGATTATTACTTCAGGTGGTGTTTCGGTGGGAGATGCTGATTATGTAACCGACACTTTACGCCGTTTGGGTCAAGTGAATTTTTGGAAAATTGCTATGAAACCGGGGAAACCCTTAACTTATGGCAAAATTCAAAACGCGATCTTTTTTGGATTGCCCGGCAATCCTGTGTCGGCTATGGTGACGTTTTACCAATTTGTTCAACCGGCTTTACAAAACATGATGGGACAAACTAAACGAATACCTATACGCTTGACGGTGCCCTGCCTTTCTCGTTTGAAAAAACATCCAGGCCGCATGGAATTTCAACGGGGTATTCTCGAAAATGATGATCAAGGCCGTTTAGTTGTGCGTTTGACTGGTAAACAAGGTTCAGGTATTTTGACTTCTATGAGTCAAGCCAATTGTTTTATTATTTTGCCGAGAGAGTGTGGCAATGTGGATGAGGGATGTGAGGTGGTGGTGGAACCGTTTGAAGGGTTAGTTTAATGCGGTAAATTCAAAATACAGGGCAAGCTTATGGGCAACCATAAAGGCGCGGGGCAACCACAAGGGATTGCCCCTACAAAACAGGCAATAATGCAATAATGCAATAATGCAATAAAAACGGCGTTTGTTTGGGCCTTAATATTTTCAATACGTCTTTTTCAGCATCTTTATGCTAAAAAAATTGCTCAAACATCTTGACTGATGAAAAAACTTTGCTATTATAGCGGGACAACACACAAAATTGTTAATTGTTAATTGTTAATTGTTAATTGTCAATCGTTAACGAAAAACACTTATATAAATACAATAGACTTGTATCGAAAAGAAACTATAGTGTATTTATTTTGATAAAACACCTGATGACAAGACACCAGATTGATTTAAATCAATTTTTCACGCTTTTGATAGGTTTGTAATTAACAATTAACAATTTCTTCGCGTCGTTTTGCGCGCAAAACGACGCAAAGAAAAACAATTAACAATTGAACAGTTACTTATGGAACAAGCCAAAAATGAAACATGGCAAGGTTGGGTTTAATGACTAAACAAGACAATTTGCAAGAAAACGATTTGCAAGACAATGGAGAGCGAGTTAAGCAACTTTACTCTCGTTTACGAGAAGATAGCGATGATATCGTTAGTGTGCCAAGCTTGATTCGTCAAATTGTTCAAAACAACAGGTGGCAAAAATTCACTGTTGAAAAAACGGGTCAAGTCGCTGAGCATGAAAGCTTTTTAGATTTTGTGACTCAACAACCCCCTGAAGGTTTAGGGACAACTTTTAAAAACATCTGGATTCTTTGTCAAGGTGATATTGAAGTTCAAGAAATGCTTTCCTCGTTAGTTCCCAATGAATCTGTACCGCTTCTTATTGAGAAAGTGAACGACGTTAAGCCTTCCTTAGAGAAATTCAGTAAAAATCAGGATTTTTTACGCTTAAAGAGAGAAGCGGAAAAAAAAGGCAATAAAAAAGCTGCTGAATTTTTGCAACAAATAGAAAAGGGGATAAAAGATGAAAACGGTAACCCAATTACGCCTTATCGAGCTTTGATTGAGCTAGGTATTCGTAAAAGGCCTGTTTCTATTCCTAAGAGTGTATCGGATGCCGCTGCTAAGTTACAAATGATGTTTAACCAAAAGCAAATTACAGAACTGGTGTCTATATTGAGTAATCGTCATTGATTACGCCCTGTGCTGCGGAAACACAATGGCTTTATGATGTGGTGGGCAATGTCACTTAACTTTTTAAAAAATGAGTTTAGGGAATTGTAGGGTGGGTAACGTGTTTTTGTTGCCCACCAAATCTAAAAAGTGTATTTCACGCAAAAGTTGCGCGCAACTTTTGCGTGAAATGGTGGGTAACGTGTTTTTGTTGCCCACCAAATCGATATAAAAAGTTTAAATTATGCCCATGTGCAGTATAGTCGAAATGGCTTATGATGCCTTGAACAATCCCATCAAAAGTACTGATGCTTCATGTTTTGCTACCAGCCTGACTTATGTATGACAAGCTTTAATGGTGGGCAACAAAAACACGTTACCCACCCTACATTTTAATGGTGGGCAACAAAAACACGTTACCCACCCTACATTGTGGATGGTGGGCAACAAAAACACGTTACTCACCCTACATTGTGGATGGTGGGCAACAAAAACACGTTACTCACCCTACATTTAATTTTAATTATTGGTGGGCAACAAAAACCCGTTACTCACCCTACATTTAATTTTAATTATTGGTGGGCAACAAAAACCCGTTACTCACCCTACATTTAATTTTAATTATTGGTGGGCAACAAAAACACGTTACCCACCCTACATTGTGGATGGTGGGCAACAAAAACACGTTACCGGCCCCCTACAAACGACTTTGCATCACTCTCCAAAACCTTACCCTTTAATACAAACCACTTGTTTTAAAGTATGCACTATCTCTACTAAATCGTTTTGATTTTCCATGACTTCATCAATTGGTTTGTAAGCGGCTGGAATTTCATCAATCACCCCTTCATCTTTACGACATTCTACGCCTTGTGTTTGTGTGATCATATCTTCAGTACTAAAACGTCGTTTAGCTTCTTTACGGCCCATACGACGGCCGGCACCATGACTACATGAGCAAAAACTTTCTGGATTGCCTTTGCCTTTAACAATATAAGACTTGGTACCCATGCTGCCGGGAATAATCCCCCATTCTCCCGTTCTAGCACTTATCGCGCCTTTTCTCGTTAAATAGATATTCGATTTATAGTGATTTTCTAAAGCAACATAGTTATGATGACAACTGATAGCCTCACCTGTTATTTCAAACGGCGGTAAATCAACATGAGAAAGAGCCTCCAAAATTAAACGCATCATCTCTTCACGATTAACCCGTGCATATTCTTGCGCCCACATCACCGCTTGCCAATAATCATTAAAATGTTCTGTGCCTTGTGGAAAATAAGCTAAATCTTTGTTCGGAAGACTGATAAACCATTTTTCCATGTCTTTTTTAGCGACCGCTATAAAGTAACGCCCAATCAAATTACCTAGCCCACGACTGCCTGAATGTAGCATCACCCAAATCGCTTGGTTTTCATCAAGGCATACTTCTATAAAATGATTACCGCTCCCTAAAGTGCCGACTTGTAATTGCCAATCATCAAAATGCTTTTTCATCTTGAGCAGCGTGGGATGTTTTTGGAGTAGTTCATCTAATTGTTCCTTCATTTGTTTGAGAAGGCTTGACTCCAGAACAGGATTCTCATGTTGATTAAATCCCACCGGCACTGCTTCTTCAATTTGGGAACGAATACCATATAAATTATCAGGTAAATCACTGGCTTTCAATGATAATTGGACAGCTGCCATCCCACATCCCAAATCGACACCGACAGCGGCGGGAATAATAGCCCCTTTTGTCGGAATTACAGAACCAATTGTTGCGCCAATACCAAGATGTACATCTGGCATAGCAGCAACGTGTTTATGAATAAAGGGCAAGGTAGACAACTCGTGCAACTGTTGTGTCGCTTCTGATTCAATATCATCAGTATAAATTTTGACCGGAAATCGGCCCGTTGATAAAACTCGTTTAATAGGCATGATAATTCCTCCATTTTTGCGAAAAATACCTTCCAACTTTGCGATGATGCAAAATAAATTTGGAACGAAAATTGAGTCGTTGATGCAAAATAAATTTTGCACTCCAATCGGGCCGTCAATCGGGCCATTGCCAATTTTTGCGATGGAGTGCAAACTTAAGTTTGCGATGAAGCAAAATAAATTTTGAACGAAAATCGGGCTGTTGCTAATTAAACATCTCTTGAGTAATGTTCTTAAACCAACTCTGGGCATAAGCCACTTCCCGTTTCCTGTCTTTTGCGCTGGCATCCAAGGGAGAGGGCCCAGCTGCTCCTTTAACAGGTTTAATGGTGTCGCCGTCTAAGTGATAGACAGCAGCAACCGATACAGCAAAATCCTTACCAACAATACTGTAACAAGTATTACCATAAGAAGGCGTTGGCATCTCCTTCCCTTGCAGTGCTGAGACAATCGCTATCGCACACACTTTGGCCTGTGAGTTGGCGGCATGAGCCGATTTAGGCATTTTACCCGCAATACAGGCATCACCAATCAAATGGATATCTTGATGTAAGCTGGATTCAAAGGTTTTCTGATTGACAGGGCACCAACCGCTGTCATTCGCTAGGCCGCTGTCAATCGCAATTTTACCCGCAGTTTGAGGGGGAATGAGATTAATCACATCGGCCGTGTGTTCATCTTCAAATTCGCCCGCTCTAATGGTTTTATTGGCCGCGTCAAGCCCAACCACATTCCCGCCGTCTTCAAGGGGAATCCATTCAATCATGCTGTTGTCAGTACCAAATCCATACAATTTCTCCCAACCTTGCGTAAATAAGGCTTGTTTAGAAAAGGCCTGATTGGAATCGAAAATCAAGATTTTTGATTTCGGTTTATGGTGTTTCAAGTAATGAGCAATTTGACTGGCACGTTCATAAGGCCCTGGGGGACAACGAAACGGTTTAGGGGGTACGGCAATAATCACGGTACCGCCATCATTCATGGCCTCTAATTGCTGACGTAAAATGACAGTCTGCGAACCCGCTTTCCAAGCATGGGGAATTTTGTCAATCACGCTTTCATCGTAACCTTCAATCGTTCCCCATTTAAAGGCGATACCCGGCGAAACCACTAAGCGATCATAATACAGGGTTGTGCCATCTTGAAGACTCACCTTTTTGTTCACCGGATCAATACCCGTAGCCCTATCGTATACCATCTTAATACCGTATTGGCTCAAGCCATCATAACCAAATTTGATGTCATCGATAGACTTTTCAGCACTTAACACTTCGTTGCTCATAAAGCAGGTATAATAGTTCTTGTTCTGCTCAATCAACGTGACTTCAATTGTGGGATCGAGTCTGCGAAGATACTTCGCCGCTATCGCGCCACCAGCACCACCCCCAAGAACAACCACCTTTTTAGGTGGCGAAGCCGGTGCTTTTTGAGATTCCTTCGCTGTGAGTAACCGATAACTGACTACACCGGTAACACCTGCGACACCTGCCGCTATCATAAAATTTCTACGGGTTACGTTTGACATTATGCCTACTCTCCTTTATTTCTGTTCAGTCAGACTGCCATAAAAGTGAACGAGTTCGTCTAGGCTTTTTTCGCCTTCTTTCTTCACCATTTTCTTCATGCGTTTTTTCATCTTTCGAGGCATATCACGCACACCAGCATGGAAATCAGTTAGGGTAAATTGCAAATAAGGCATCCATTGCCCTGCCAAAATAGCAGCGCCATCGTCGCTCAAATTATAACCACTATCTTCGTGGCATTTTTCACAATATTTATCGTGAAGTTTGGCACCACTTTTGACTTTTAAAGCGTCAACGGTTTGTTGATAACGCACAAAGGGTTGTTTCGCAAAGTAGTCGGCCATCATTTGGAACTGATCTTCAGTATAACCTTTAGCGAGCCTACCCATAATCGTTGAAGGCCGCTCACCACTCTTGTATTCTATCATGGCATCAACGAAATCTTCACTGTCCATACCCGCAATAGTCGGTGTCGCCGGCCCAACACTTGAACCCTGTGAGCCGTGACATACCATACAGGTACCGTTCAACATCAGTGACAAACGATCCATCTCGCTTGCCCAAGTGCTTGCGCTAAGCATCATTCCACTGGCAAGCAGTAGCGTATATTGTGTTGTTTTATAAGTCATAGATTTCTATTCCTTAATGGTTGAATTTTCAGAGCCTATTTAAGGGCTTACGCTAGGGATTGCTTTGAAAGCAAAAACGATATTGTAGGGCAATCCGTAGGGTTGCCTGACTCGTTACCCTAAGTTTGTTATTTTATAGGGGCGGTTAAAATTGTCAAGATTAACTTTAAGACTAGATGCTGATTTTTTTTATAACACAATTATCTGCATTGGTAAGGATTACGTCGAGACGCGATGCTTCGCGTCTCTAATCCCTCAAAAATCGTAGAGACGCGATGCTTCGCGTCTTTACCCATTAAAAATCTCAAAAATCAGAGAGACGCGAGGCATCGCGTCTCTACCCATTAAAAATCTCAAAAATCAGAGAGACGCGAGGCATCGCGTCTATACCCATTAAAAATCGCCATAATTCACCATTAACATTAACGATTAAACGATTAAAAAAATAGGAAAATTTGATCGTGCAAAGTATAATCGCTCAAATTTAGACATAACGTAATGACAACTCATCATGGTGGGCAAGCGGGCGATAAGATCGAGGTACAATTCGATATCAATATCGCCCGCTTACCCACCCTACATTTATATTGATAATGAATATCTCATTAACCAAAATCTACCTGTTTTTTATTTTCTTAATCGTTGTCGTCAGTTTATCGCCGGCTTGTAATCTTAATCAGACTCATCTCAATCAGACGCCGCCTACCCTGGATGTGGTAAACCCTGTGCCTGTTGAAAAAACGACTTTTCATATTCAAACCGTTGCTCAAACCACCGTTTCGCCAAAAAGGCCTTTAATGTTAGCCTCTGAATCTGAATCGACTCAACCGCTTCAACAAAAGGAAGTGAGTTTAGAAGTCAAAATCGGTCAAATGTTGATGGTGGGTTTTCGTGGTTCACTGATTAGTGATCCCGGCGTTTTAAACATTGTTCGAGATATTAAAAAGTATCATTTGGGTGGCGTTATACTTTTCGATTATGACATGGTATTGAAATCGCCCAGACGTAATATCAGATCGCCTAAACAAGTTCAGTCTCTGATTCAATGGCTGCAAGTGGCTTCGCCAAACATACCCTTATTTGTAGCTATTGATGAAGAAGGGGGCAAGATACACCGGTTGAAAAAAAGATTTGGTTTTCAACTGTTTACTCAATCGGCTCACTATTTAGGCCAAAAAGGGCCTACCTTGACTTATGAACACGCTTTTTTAATCGCTGAAACATTATCGGAGTTAGGCATTAATTTCAATTTTGCTCCTGTGGTTGATCTGAATCTTAATCCCAATAATCCGGTTATCGGTAAACTGGGGCGCAGTTTTTCTGCCAAACCTGATATTGTGACTCAACATGCGCTTCGATTTATTGAAGCACATCATGAAAACGATATCCTTTGTGCTATCAAACATTTTCCAGGGCATGGTAGTTCAACGGATGATTCACATTTAGGATTTGTTGATGTGACTCGTACTTGGAATGCAGATGAACTGGTGCCTTATCAAAATATCATCAACGCGGGTATGGCCGATGCCATTATGATGGCCCATGTTTTCAATGGGGAATTGGATAAAAAATACCCCGCGACACTTTCACAGAAAATTATTACCAATATTTTACGTAGCAAATTGAATTACAAAGGGGTTATCATTTCTGATGACATGCAGATGAAAGCGATCAGTAAACGTTATCATTTTAAAAAGGCTATTCAAACGGCCCTTCAAGCAGGTGTTGATATCATTGTTATCGGGAATAATTTGGAATATGACCGGCATATTGTGAGAAAAACAATCACGTTTATTAAGGGTTTAATTAAAAAGGGTAAACTAGAAGAAGCACGCATTAATGCGTCTTTTATGAAAATTCAGGCCCTTAAAAAACGATTAGTGCCTGTTGATCACTATCAGGCTGTCGTGGTAGAAGATAAAATCGGTTCCTCATCCTGTCGCCGTGATCAAAATCATCGGCTAATCATCAAAACGCTTCCCTCAGGGAGTCAAATCAAGCTTGCTAATATTAAACCTTATTATAAAAAGGACGGCATTTGTTTGAAATCGGGTTGGTATGCGATTTATGTGACGCATCAGGATTATTTGCCCAATCAATATTGGGTAGAAATCAGCGATTCTGATGTATCCGTTGAGATCACACTTAAAGCAAAGTAGTGAATTGCCAATAACGAGTCAAAATTGATATGAAGCAAATTCATGCCTTGGAGATAGGCTTGTAGAATCGTCAAATCGGAAAAATCAGCACCGCTTAAATCCCTCCCCATTTGGCATAACACTCCAAAAGCATGGCAAAATAAATTTTGCGGCCGATTTTCGTTCCAAATTCATTTTGCGGCCGATTTTCGTTCCAAATTCATTTTGCGGCCGATTTTCGTTCCAAATTCATTTTGCCGTGCTTTTGGAGTGCCAAATTCATTTTGCCGTGCTTTTGGAGTGCAAAATTCATTTTGCGGCCGATTTTCGTT
>QNEL01000300.1 GCA_003645185.1 Candidatus Parabeggiatoa sp. nov. 3 | reverse complement strand
TTCGACAACTGAACGATGCGGGTACAGGTGGTACTGTGCCATTAATGATGCTTTCAAACGGCAATGTGCTTATGAATGGCAACGTCGGCATCGGCACCACGAACCCCCAATACAAACTCGATGTAGCCGGCACAATTCGCGGAAGCAACGTCAGCCCTTCCGATCAACGCCTCAAGCAAAACATCCAACCGCTTGAAAACGCATTAGCTAAGGTTGAACAATTGCGTGGAGTCAGCTTTGAATGGAAAGACAAGGCGCAAGATGCGGGTACTCAAATCGGTATGATTGCCCAAGAGGTGGAAACGGTTTTGCCGGAGTTAGTCTCAACGGAAGGCGATGGCTATAAATCTCTTGCTTATGACAAAATGACAGCCGTCTTACTCGAAGCCGTCAAAGAACTCAAAGCCCAAAACGACGCGCTCAAAACCATCGTCTGTGAAGATCATCCCGAAAAAGCAATTTGTCAGTGAATGGGAACAGGGCAGATAAATGTCATATTGTCTGCCTTGTCTAATCAACTACATTTGCCATAAACTCATCAGGCGCTTTACGGGCAAGTGCGAAGTAATTTTCCCAGCGTTCAGACAAATCATAAGCCCTTTCAAGTGGCTGTGCAGAGCCTAAAAAACGGCCTTCTTCTGAAAGTTCAATTGGGTGTTTATGTTTTTGCATAGCTTGGATAGTCGCTAAACTCTCTTTCACTGCGGTTAGAAAAAATTGATTAACCGAAATACTGTTTTTTTCAGCAACCTCTTGTACTACAGCTAATAGACTATCAGGAATTTGTATCGCATATTCACTCATCGTTATAACATTGTAACATCAAAATAAATATAAAATACAAATCTTATGTATGCCATTGAATTTAAAAGCCCCATACAAGAGGGCGGGTTCCTAAAAATACCTGAACACTATTTGCCTCAACTGAATGGCAATGTGAAAGTTATCATATTCACCGAGGAACCAACAACTTCCCCTGACATTATTGACAGGTTAATGGAATCTCCTTTGCCGATGAGCGAAGGTAAACCACTGTCAAGAGAGGAAATTTATGAACCAAGAATATGATAGCGAACTACCTTGTTTTATTGATTCGAATATCTGGCTATATGTTTTTATGCAATGGCAAGATAGTGCAAAATCCGCTATTGCGAAGTCAATAATTCAACATAATAATGTTGTTATCAGTACGCAAGTCATTAACGAAGTTTGTGCGAATCTTCTTAAAAAAACGTCATTACCAGAAATGGAACTACAAGAATTAATCTCCACTTTTTACAAAAAGTATTTCACGCAAAAGTTTTTGCGCGCAAAAACTTTTGCGTGAAATGTTGTAATAGATATTAACCAAGAGATTATACTCAAAAGTTCCGAGTTAAGAAAACAATACAATTTCTCTTTTTGGGATAGTCTGATTGTAGCGTGTACCTTACACACTAATCTAAAAAGACTTTATTCTGAAGATATGCAAAATGGTTTAGTCGTTGAAGATACTCTAAAAATCATCAATCCTTTTTGCAAGTAAAGCAGTGTTCATCCGGAAACACTACCAAAGCTAAAGCTTCGTTCCCCCCAATACCTGTCAGGTTTTTAAAACCTGACAGGTATGAATATCACCTCAATTTACCAACCCAAAAGAGGAGTTTATAAAATGACATTGACAACACGCAAACGTTGTCTCTTATCAACCCTAGCCCTATTGACATTCTTCAGCATAGTCTCTGCCCATGAACAAAGCAGTGATCATTACACCATGCCCAAAGATGTCTTGAGCAACGGCGGCGATAAGAGCAAATCATCCCACTACCAAATGGTGGCAACCGTCGGACAACACGCCACCAGAAAAGGCACTGCCAATGGCAACGTGCTGTATTCGGGATTTGACGCGCCTAGAAGTACGCGTTCTCCTAAACCCAATTCAGCTTGCGGTGGAGTCACCGAAGGCTTAGTCGCTTGTTATCCCTTTGATGGGGATGCTAAGGATGGGAGTGGGAATGGGAATCATGGGACTGAACATGGTGGTTTGAACTATGCCACAGGTAAGATTGGGCAAGCTGCACAATTTGATGGAATTGATGCCTATATCCAAATCACTCCCAAAAGCGATGTCTCCAAAATAGGGGACTTTACTATTGTCACTTGGGTGTTTCTTGAAGATTGGAAGAAACAAAATCCAGACAGACAATATATATTTGATGGTCACTCGCATTCAAACACAACGACTGGTGATATTTATAGACCCGGTTTTAATCTGATTTATGATCGCAGAGGAACTAGTGAAGAAATTCATAATTCCATTATGTATGATCACACCAGTCGTTTCAGCGAACAAAACACTCAGGTTTCTATAGGGAAAAGCTGGCATCAGCTTCTCTATATGAGAAAAGGGAAAGAGGATTTCACATACTTCAACGGTGAGTTACTTTCTGCAACTTCTTCTCTGAAAGATCCATTAAACATGAATCATAATTGGTTTATTGGCACTTTTAGCGGTAATAATCCACATTATTCACAATTTAATTATTCCTTTTTTGGTTTAATTGATGATCTTCGCATTTACAACCGCGCCCTATCAGAATCTGAAATCAAAACGCTTTACACCCTTGAACCTTGCAACAATGACAGTTGCACTCAGGAAGAAACTTACAGAGCTTCTGGCACAATCCGCGACAAAGCAGGCAACCCATTACCCGGTATCACGATCAAAATCGGCGATAAAACCACCGTCACAAATGCCACAGGCTACTGGGAAATCAATAGCTTACAAGAAGGCAACTACGAAATCATTGCCACCAAAGACGGCTATACTTTCCCATCGCAAACCTGTGCCCTTGGCAACAACGAGAATTGTAGTCCAAAAATCAAACCCGGCTCCGTACTCGATATCAAAGTAGTGCCCAATAATTGGAAACCTGCTAAACAAGGTGAAAACGTCACCTATACGATCACCGTAACTAACCAAGGCGAGGAAACCGCAACGGCTGTTGTTTTAACCGACACCTTGCCAGAAAGCACAACCCTCGTTTCTATTGAAGCAATGGAAGGTGGCGAATGCGATGCCGATACCGTGACATGCACATTGCCAGACTTAACGCCCGGCGCCACCGCGACAGTGAAACTCGTGATCAGCAACGCGCAAGCGAAATCGCTAGTGAATAAAGCCACAGTCACAGCGAAAGAATATCCAGATGACGTACAAATAACTTGGACAGCCGTGAAACCGTATTTGTCAGTCACCCTCAGCGATACACCCGATCCGGTAAGCACAGGAGCGACTTTACACTACACAGCCGATGTTGATTTGAATCACAACGCACCGACGACAACCGCAACCGGCGTTCAATTAGTAATGCACTTGCCCAAAGGCGTTGAACTCAAATCGCTGAACACAGACTATGGGATATGCGATACCAGCAAACTACCAACCGTCATTTGCGAACTCACAGACTTGAGCATTGACAGCCCCGAAGCCATTAGCCATATCACAGTTCATACCCAAGTGCTATTGAACGATCCCGGCTTACTGCTCTTAACGCATGAAGCCACCGTTAAAGCCAATGAATATCCCACGCACACCGATAGAGAACGCACCAAAATCGCCATACCAGAAGGAATCAAAGTCGATATCGCCTTTGTCATCGACGTGACAGGCAGTATGCAGCAAGAAATCAACGGCGTAATCAAAGCCTTAAAGGCCTTTATTGCCGAAATAGAACCGAGTAAAGCGCCCCTAATTGCCCTGATTGTCTTTACGGATGACGTGAAAATCGAAGCCTTTACCCGTGATTTGGATGTGTTATTGGGCGCGGTTAAGAAACTGAAGGCAGAAGGGGGTGGCACTTGCCCCGAAGCCTCAGTGGAAGCGTTATTGATTGCCGTGCCTCACACCAAAGAAGGGGGCGAAATCCTGTTTGCAACCGATGCCTCCCCGTATGCCGATGCCGAAGTCGAAAAAGTCATGGCACTACTGCGCGGAAAAGGGATTCGCTTTAATGCCATGATAACGGGTGATTGTTCAAATGAAAGCGATTGGAATCAATTGCCATAAATGAGTGGTTGGTGGGCAATTTGGTGGGCAACAAAAACACGTTACCCACCCTACATTTGTGCAAAAACTTTGGCGTGAAAAGCTGTTGGCTGTTAGGATTGCTCATCAGATTTTTATTTTAAGAAGAATTAACGCAAGAGACGCAAGAGAGACGCAAGCGACGCAAAGATGAAAGATTTATCTTCATAGATAGCGTCTTTAGCGTCTTTAGCGTCTTTAGCGTCTTTAGCGTCTTTAGCGTTTATTTTTTTAATTGCGAAAGTGAAACCCGTTGCCTCTTGATAAAACCGCGCAAACAATGAATGCACAAGATCATCTCAATTACCCAATGTTGAAATAAATCAAAGGTTTAATCAGCGTTCCACGCAAAAGTTTTTGCGCGCAAAAACTTTTGCGTGGAAATCAGTTTCATCATGACAATCAGCGTTCTATTATAAATAAAGGTTCACCAATCGAACTTGGGAAGATTATCTTTGGTTTCAAAATCTTGTATGATAATTGATAATATCTACTCATTGGGTATAATAATCAAAACATTTTTTTCGTACTAAATAGGCAGATGATGCCTAAAGGAATTATGTCATATGTCATTAAGTACACGCATTACGATTGATCCGCAGATTTGTCACGGTAAACCGTGCATTCGAGGATTACGATACCCAGTTGAAAACATACTTGAATTACTCAGTGCTGGTATGGGAATAGAAGAGATTTTAGCTGATTATGAAGACTTAGAAAAAGACGATATTTTAGCCGTTTTCGCTTTTGCTACTCGTTTAGCACAAGTTAAAACGATTCAAGAATTGATATCGATCACACCCATAAAAACGAGGCAAGTGTTAGTCTAATGACATTTTTGATTGATGCACAACTACCACGTCGTTTAGCTTATTGGTTACGACAAGCTGGTTATGAAGCAGTTCATACTTTAGATTTACCCAATGGTAATCGCACTCAAGATGATCAAATCAATACACTTTCTATAGAAAAACAATGGATTGTTATCAGCAAAGATAGAGATTTTGTAGATAGCTTTTTAATTCAAGGCAAGCCTTATAAATTGTTATTATTAGCCACTGGAAATCTAACGAATATAGAATTGGAAAAACTGTTTTTGAATCACTTTGATGAAATAGCCTCTTTATTTAAAATTCATCAATTCATAGAATTGAATCGCACTATGATTATTATCCATCAATGATTTTGAACTTCCCTTGAGTTGTCGTTTAGGCAAGGTGAAGATAATTTCACTTAACACAAAATTTAATCCAACACAACATTTAATCAGCATTAATCAGTTTCATCATGAGAATCTGCGTTCTATTGATTTTGAGAGGATAGAACACAGATTTCACTGATTGTCATGATTTCAGCTTCTTAAAAAATCAGCGTTTCACATTTCACGCTAAAGTTTCGCTTCGCTATACTTTAGCGTGAAATAAAGTTTTTGCGCGCAAAAACTGGGGCAAAGCGTCAGTTCAATCATGACAATCAGGGGTGTGATTAAAAGTACATGGCTTTTTTATTTTAAAAAAAAACTTAAAACGCACAACCCCGAAGGGGTTGAATGTGAATAGCCCCAGGTGGAACCTGGGGTTCCTGGCAGTGTCTTAAACAGCATGAACAATCAGGATAAAGATAATGCAAGCCATTGAATTTAATGCTTATGTGAATGAAGGTAGTATTAAAATACCGACGAATTATCAGGATTGGTATGGCGCAAAAATTAAAGTGATTTTGTTGCGACAAGATACCTTATCAAAAATGGGGACACCTGTTGTCTCGCGTTTACCGCAACGCCCCATTGGTTTAGCCAAAGACAAATTTCAAGTGCCACCTCAATTTTTTGAGGAACTGCCAGAAAACTTGTTAGATGCATTTGAGGGCAAAATATCATGAATGCTTTGCTACTTGATACCTGTACTTTTCTATGGATAGTGGCTAACGCGCCAGAACTTTCAGAAAAAGCAAGAGCCACTTTTTATGATCTTGAAAATCAAGTTTATTTAAGTGCGGTTTCAGCATGGGAAATTGCGGTAAAAAATGCTCTGGGTAAATTGCCATTACCTGATACCCCTGAGATTTTCGTACAAGAACAAAGGGAATTACATCAAATTGAAAGTTTACCATTAGATGAATCATCTACATTGTATCTCCCTAACTTGCCACCAATCCATCGCGATCCTTTTGATCGTATGTTAGTGTGCCAAGCCATTAAACATGATTTAATCATTTTGACACCTGACTCAATGATTCAGCAATATCCCGTTAAAACGATCTGGTAAAACAATGCAGAATTTGAACAATAAATAAAAGTTCACCAATCGAACTTGGGAAGATTATTTTTGGTTTCAAAATCTGGTGTGAGAATGAATAATTAACGCAAGAGACGCAAGAGAGACGCAAGCGACGCAAAGATGAAAGATTTATCTTCATAGATAGCGTCTTTAGCGTCAAAGCGCGTTTATTTTTTGAATTGCGAAAGCGAAACCCGTTGCCTCTTGTATAAAACCGCGCAAACAATGAATGGACAAGATCATCTCAATTACCCAATGTTGAAATAAATCAAAGGTTTAATCAGCGTTCCACGCAAAAGTTTTTGCGCGCAAAAACTTTTGCGTGAAAATCATGACAATCTGCGTTCTATTAATACACTGACAGCCCTGTAGTATTATTATGCTACAGGGCTTTTTTTTTGCGCCATACCTAGCAAACATTATAAAATCATCAAATTTTATACAGAACGTATTTCGCGGTAATAATTGATAACTGATAACTGATAACTGATAACTGATTATGAACAGTCTACTCGCTCCCTTAAAATCGCTTAGTTTTCTCGGACGAACACCCGTAACGCTCCCTATTAAACCTCGTCCCGCTGCGCCTAATTATCGTGGTTTTCATCTCAATGATTGGGAACAGTGCATTGGCTGTGGCACTTGTGCCACGATTTGTGATAATCAAGCCATTAACATGATTGATATCAAAGACTTGCCCAGTGATCCCATCAAGGGCATTAAGCCACGTCGCCCTGCGATTGATTATGGGCGCTGTTGTTGGTGCGCTTTGTGTGTCGATGTGTGCCCAACCGGATCATTGGCGCTATCACGAGAATATGTGCATATTGGCCTAGATTTAAACACGTTTTTTATTCTGCCGAACGAAAAAGGGATGCACGGCCTCGGTTTTGCCAAAGGCTGGGCCAAATCTAGCGATTCCGATTTGCTTGATTTAAAACGTCAACACATGCCCGAATTAAAAGCGGAAGAACGGCAAGATTCATTTACAGAAATTGTCCAAGGTTTTGATGATCAAACCGCTTTATTGGAAGCCTCGCGCTGTATTCAGTGCGGCATGTGTCATGATGCCTGTCCCACTAATATGCATGCCCCCGAATATATCCGCGCCATTTGGGCCGGCAATATGGAAGAAGCCGTGCGGCAAATTTATCGAACCAATCCATTAGCCAATATCTGTGGGCGCGTTTGTACGCACCGCTGTGAAACCGCCTGCTCAATTGGGCGACGCGGAGAACCGATCAGCATTCGTTGGCTCAAACGCTACGCGATGGATAAAGTCTCATCTGAACGCATTAAACAAATTGCAGAAGAAGGCAAAAAAACAACACAAAGTGGTAAAAAAGTCGCCATCATCGGTTCAGGGCCAGCCGGCCTCACCGTCGCTTATGATTTAGCGCGTCAAGGGCATAGCGTCACCATTTTTGAGGCCTTTGATAAACCGGGCGGCATGATGCGTTATGGTATTCCAGAATATCGACTCCCCTACGACAAACTGGATGAAGATATTGACGTGATTTGCGGCATGGGCGTTGATATTCAATGCAATACCCGTATCGGTAAAGATATCACGATGGCAGAATTGGAAAAAGATTTTGATGCCACCCTGATCGGCATCGGCTTACACGGCAGTCGTTCAACCCGCGTGCCCGGCACCGATCATCCTCAAGTGTATTCAGCGATAGACTTATTACGGCAAATCAGCTCAAACGAAGCCATTGAACTCCAAAAAAGAATCGTCGTCATTGGCGGCGGCAATGTCGCCTTTGATATTGCACGCAGCTTGGCGCGTTTGCAACGCAAGCAATTCGGAGAAGTCAATATCGTCGTAACCGCATTAGAACCCCGTGACAACATGTTAGCAGATGAAAGCGAAGTGATAGAATCCGAAGAAGAAGGGATACAATTGTATACCAGTCGCGGGCCACGTCAGTGCGTGAGAAAAGACGACACATTAACCGGTTTAGAAACCGTTTTTTGTGTTTCCATCTTTGATGAACAAGGCCGTTTTCATCCCAAGTACGATGACAACGACGTGCTCTGCCATGAAACAGATATGGTTGTTGAAGCCATCGGGCAATCCCCCCAACTAGAATTTATAGGCGACGCACTGACAGAAAAGTTGGAATGGGATAGACGAGGCCGTCCGATTATCAACGCAGAAGGCAAAACCTCCGAAGCTTGGCTCTGGGCAGCCGGCGATGTCGTACAAGGCCCCGATGTGATTCATGCCATCGCAGCCGGACATCGTGTCGCCAACAGTATTCATCAGTATTTATCGTAAATTGATTCATGACGTGTAGGGGCAATCCCTTGTGGTTGCCTAGTACAACGGATTAACGGAATAAACGGATTAACTCAATGCTACCAATAAACGGATTTCCAAGCAAAAACTTTTGCCTATAGATTTTCAGATAATTTCAAAAAGGGCAACCACAAGGGTTGCCCCTACAAGTCTGTAGGGGCAATCCCTTGTGGTTGCCCCGTCTGTTATTTTTCTGAACATCTATAGAAATCCGTTTATTCCGCAAATCCGTTGTACTAAATATATCAAATCAACCCAAAAATTGAGATCAAAGATCATGAGTACAGAACAAACCGCTATCCATGAGGGTCATGGTTACCAGCAATTGAAGGACAAAACCACGATAGGCGATATCTTAAAAACCGCCACAGAGTTTGAAAAAACCGCCATGAACTTTTATATCGCGTTGAAAGACAAAGTCAGCAAGCGTTTACGTCCTATCGTGCAAGAATTGGCCACTGAAGAGAAACATCACTATGAATTATTCCAAAACTTGAGCAACTATCCTCAAGTACCCGAACAGATGGCCCAATTGATCAAGATACCGCCAAGCGATCACCGCTTTTCCGATTACATCCAAACGCCAGAATTAAGCGACTATCCTGACGATCAGGCCATTTTGCAATACGCGCTAGGGCGCGAACAAGCGGCTATGGAACAATACATCACCCTATCTGAAGAAACGCCCCCCGGCCCCATTCAGGATTTATTCCGCTCCCTTGCCAAAGAAGAATTGAGCCATAAACAAGAATTAGAAAAGCGTTACTATGAATTAGTGCATAGCGGCGGCGTGTAGTTGTTAAGGGCAAGCACAAGGGATTGCCCTAGGGTGTTGACTGAGAGCTTTTTTTGGCCTATTTTTTTCATGCTGATTTCGTGTTTGTTAAAGGCCTATAAAATACCCCTTAAAAAAGGTTATTTAACAACCCCGAAGGGGTTTTCAGGC
>QNEL01000299.1 GCA_003645185.1 Candidatus Parabeggiatoa sp. nov. 3 | reverse complement strand
CACCGAACCGCCCGCTTGTGAAGCGACTTCGACAATGGCGGGGCTGTCTAATAATGAACCGAGTAAGGTTTGAGTCAGTGTTGAAGGTGTCATGGTGGAATTTTTAGATCAATGTAGGGTGGGATCGCTTAGTGCCAAGATTTCAGTGATTTGCTCATAAACTATCACCCGCTTGCCCACCATTTGAAGATTAAGAAGTCATTGGATAATCACAAAACCGCTTTAAACGCAAAAGACGCAAGAGACGCAAGAGACGCAAGAGAGGGTTCGATTTCTTATAGTATACTCAAATCATACGTTTTTTGGATAATCGGCAATTCATTATTTTTCATAACGGTTGTTTCTCATTAAAAAATCAGCGTTTCACGCTAAAGTTTCGCGGAGCGAAACTTTAGCGTGAAAATCATGACAATCAGCGCAATCAGCGTTCTATCAAGCCTTTCCTTTAGTACAGCGGATCAGGGGATTGATCGGATTGGTGCATGGGTAGTATTGATATTGAGGAAAAAAGTGAATCCCGGAGCCAAAGTACTAAAAGCTTCGTAGATTTGCGCCGCAAAGCGTCTCTATATTGCCTGAATGAAACCCGATGAATGAAAACAGGCCCCCTCACCAATCCGATCAATCCCCTGATCCGCTGTACTATTGGTGTTTTTTATATAAAGATATGACGGCATTATTCGTATTTTCCGCTCACGTAAAGCAACTCAAAAAGAACGTAGAGATTATGAAAACGGAACAATATTTTGATGAGCCTCTGGAAATGTTACCTGAATATCAGTTTAACTATGCTAATGCAAAACCAAACCGATTTGCACAAGAGGGGCTGACTGTGGCGATTGATCCTGACGTTGCACAAGTCTTTAAAACTTCAAAGGCGGTTAATAAAGCACTTCGAGCTATTTTGACAGCGATTCCCAAAACAGTCACTTATAGTCAAGCTTAAAAAGATTTCAACCTGAGTTTGCGATATTTTTGCTTATTGCTGTAATTTATCGCGTGCAGACACATTTATTGATAACTTTTTTCGGCACCGAAAAAAAGAGACGAACGATACGCAAAAGAGGGTTCGATTTTTCTTTTTACGGTGCCTCTTTTGCGTCTTTTGCGCCTTTAGCGTCTTTTGCGTTTAAATGGTGTTCAATCGTATTGCAAGATTTGGATTGCTTGCTTTTCGAGCTTCTTGAGCTTGTCGCAATTCATTGCTACGTCGTTGCCAGTAAGCCACTTCTTCAGTTATCGTTAAATGCTTGGTTTGTTCATAGATTTTTTCAGCACCACGATGTTGTAGTGCGATACAACTAAATGATTTACCCTTCATAATCAATCACCTCTGGAGGAGAATAAATGTTAATTTCAGTATAACCCTTTACTATATTGATGGCACGATAGAGGGGAATTTTTTGAAAATGCACAATATGTTTGAAATTCCAACTGACAATCAATTGACATCCTGCCACGGTTGCTAAGGCAACATGGAGCTGAAGCATAAATTTTCAGGTGTGTAGGGGCAAGCCCTTGTGGTTGCCCTTTGCCGTTAAATACCTGTTTATTTGTGGTTCAGTACTTAATAGAAACAACCAAAGGGCAACCACAAGGGATTGCCCCTACAAAGCGCCCGTAGGGGCAATCCCTTGTGGTTGCCCTTTGCCGTTAAATACCTGTTTATTTGTGGTTCAGTACTTATCAATTCAGTGGGCAAGCGGGCGGATAGAGAGTGGCTTAATTCAAAGATCAAAACGGCCCGCTTACCCACCCTACATATTAATTCATTCCCATTCAATCGTCGCGGGCGGTTTGCTTGAAATGTCGTAACTGACTCGCGAAATGCCGGCGACTTCATTGATAATCCGATTAGACAAGGTTTCTAACAGTTCATAGGGCAATCTTGCCCATCGTGCTGTCATAAAGTCAACCGTTTCGACGGCGCGTAAGGCGATCACGTAGTCGTAATGTCGCGCATCGCCCATGACACCTACTGATTTGACGGGTAAAAAGACGGCAAAGGCTTGACTTACTTTGTCATACCAACCTTGTTTGTGTAATTCTTCCATAAAAATCGCGTCGGCTTGGCGCAAAATATCGGCGTATTGTTTATGAACTTCGCCTAAAATCCGTACCCCTAAACCAGGCCCTGGGAAGGGGTGGCGATATACCATTTCATGCGGTAAGCCTAATTCTATGCCGATTTTACGCACTTCATCTTTAAATAATTCTCGCAACGGTTCAATCAATTTAAGCTGCATTTTTTCGGGTAAACCGCCCACATTGTGATGCGATTTAATGACATGGGCTTTGCCCGATTTGGTACCGGCCGATTCAATCACATCGGGATAAATGGTACCTTGTGCGAGAAATCCATCGACTTTGATATTGAGTTTAGCAGCCTCTTCTTCAAACACTTCTATAAACAAATTGCCTATGATTTTGCGTTTTTGCTCTGGATCGGAGACACCCTTTAAAGCGTTTAAAAAACGCGCTTCGGCATTAACTTGTATCACTCGTACTCCAAGATGTTGGGCAAAAGTGGCCATGACTTGATCGGCCTCATGCAAACGTAATAGGCCATTATCGACAAACACACACGTCAATTGCTCGCCAATCGCACGGTGCAGTAGGGCGGCCACAACTGAAGAATCAACGCCACCCGATAAAGCCAATAAGACTGGGTTATCACCGACTTCGGCCCGAATGCGTTGTATGCTGTCTTCAATAATATGGGCTGGTGTCCATAACGCTTCACAAGCGCATATCTCATGTACAAAACGTTCTAAAATGCGCGCGCCTTGCAAAGTATGTGTGACTTCGGGATGAAATTGTAGGCCATAAAAATGGCGAGATTCGTCAGCCATGCCCGCAATCGGGGCATTATCTGTCGAGGCGATCAATTTAAAACCGGGGGGTAATGCGCTAACGTGATCGCCATGACTCATCCAAACATCCAATAATCCATAACCCTCTGCGCTCAAATGATCTTCAATATTGCGTAATAATGCTGAATGCCCCCGTGCGCGTACTTGAGCATAACCAAATTCGCGCCAATTGGCGGCCTCGACTTTGCCCCCCAATTGCAAAGCTAAGGTGTGCATTCCATAACAAATCCCAAATATGGGTACGCCTAAAGTGAACAGACATTCAGGGGCACGAAAATGGATATCGCTATCATTGACGGATTCAGGGCTGCCTGACAAAATAACGCCTTTGGGTTGAAAATCATAAAGGGCTTGTTCTGCCATCTCATAAGCATGAATTTCACAATAAACACCGGCTTCACGCACGCGCCGTGCGATGAGTTGTGTATATTGGGAACCAAAGTCAAGAATGAAAATACGATGAGTGTGGATATTTTGCATATTTAATTTATATCTATAGTGATCAATAAAACGAAAAATGAGTATTCAAGGCATTCCTGTAGGGGCGAACCTGCGTGTTCGCCCTTTTTATTTTACAAACAACCCTTGTACTTAGATTTGAAATCCTTTAATATAAACGACTCTTGTCGTTCAATCATCCGTAAAACAGATAGGAATCAATAGGTTATGAAAATAACACCTTTTAAAAAAGGGCTAATACTGGCTTGCCTAACGGCAAGCAGTTTCTTTTTCGCGGCTGGAAGTTTTGCTAATGCCGATGATCCTTATGCGGGTTTATATGATACATTGAAGAATCCGCAACCGCCGATTACCCAAACGGGTAAAATTGAAGTGGTCGAGTTTTTTTGGTATCGCTGCGGACATTGTTATTATCTTGAAGGGCCTTTGGAAGCGTGGTTAAAAGAGAAGAAACCCGTTGATGTGGCGTTTATACGCATACCGGCAGTCTGGCCGAATTATAGCTGGGCATTTTCGGCAAAAGTCTTTTACAGCGCCAAAGAGTTGGGTGTTTTAGATGACATCCATGTGCCCTATTTTGAAAGCATACATCGCAAACGCAAGCCTACCAAACGCGAACAGCAATTGATTAATCAGGTGTTTGAGTTTTTTTATACCACCGATTTTCTTGAGCCTGAAGAGGTTGAGCGTAATCGTAAACTGCTTGCTGGTAAAATAGAGGATGCCAAAGAACTGACTCAAAATTATGGTGTCCGAGGCGTACCAGTCATCTATGTCAACGGTCGATACCGTTTAAGCCCCTCTAAAGCGGGTAGTTATGACAAGATGTTTGAGATTCTGGACTATTTGATCAAGAAAGCACGTTAGAACATGGCCTCAATGTCATTAAGTTAAAGTTTATCGTAGGCGGTTTATCGCCCAAATTTGTAATAGGCGATTTATCGCCTATTTTTTTTATTTCCCCAGAGAAGTAGCAATAAGGGCGATAACAAAGGTTGGCCCTACATATTCAACCCATTAATGGTTGCTTGGTTTATTAATATTTCAAGGAAAATAGTTTAGATGATTGTTAACATTGATTTTCCAGAAAAAAAAACGATAGGTAAATTTTCCGTTCTACATTTGGGATTTAGGCCTTTTTTCATAGGCGCGAGCAGTTTTGCTGTGTTCGCGATATTGATGTGGATGGGAGTCTACAGTCTAGGTTGGCCGATTTCATTCCGTCATGTTAGCCCCATGACTTGGCATGCTCATGAAATGATTTTTGGCTATAGTCTAGCGGTTATCGCAGGATTCCTTTTAACCGCCATCCAAAACTGGACGGGTAGACAAACCCTTCATGGTTACCCATTACTGCTGTTATTTTTGCTCTGGTTAGTCGCACGCATTTTGCCTTTTTTTGGTGAATTTGTGCCTTTGATCATCATCGCAGTCGTCGATAACTTATTTATTCTGTTACTCAGCCTGTCTGTGTTGTCACCGTTGTTGAAAGCTAAACACTGGAAAAGTGTCGCGCTGGCATCTATAGTGTTTTTGCTCATGATGAGCAATATCGTCTATTATCTTGGCGCGTTTGGTTTAGTCGTTCAAGGGCTCTATTATGGTTTATATGCTGGCCTCTATTTGATTCTCACCCTCATTTTTATTATGGCGAGACGAGTCATGCCGTTTTTTATCGAAAAAGGGGTAGGTTATCCCGTTCAATTAAAAAATTGGACTTGGATCGATAACAGTCATCTAATCGTTTTCGTGCTGTTTGGGATAGCGGATTTAATGAATATTCATGCTTATCTCACAGCGGGTTTGGCGGGATTGTTAGCTGTGATGCACAGCATTATATTAATCGGTTGGCACACACCGGGTATCTGGAAAAAGCCTTTATTATGGAGTCTCTACTTAGGTTATATCTTTATCGTGCTTGGGTTCGTGCTTAAAGTCTTAGTGGTTGTCAGTGGGATTTCCGTTTACCAGGCCATTCATGCCTTTGCTTTTGGTGGCATCGGCATAATGACAATAGGTATGATGGCGCGTGTTTCGTTGGGACATACCGGCAGAAATGTGTTAGCCCCCCCTCGTTCCCTGGTTTGGATAGTGGCATTGCTGAGTTGTGGCGCGATAGTTAGAGTGGTATTTCCTTTAATCGACACCTCATTTTATCTGGTTTGGATAACCTTAGCTCAACTGTTTTGGCTGCTTGCTTTTGCCGGGTTTCTGTACGTTTATTTTCCCATGCTGATTTATCCCAGAACGGATGGGCGTTATGGCTAGTACCACACGTCGTTAATTTATCGGATAATAATTATTAATAGTTAATTTATAATGCCACGGAAAAACACAGAAAGCACGGAATGAATTTTTCCGTGTTTTTCCGTGTTTTTCCGTGGCAAAATCTACCCAGTATAAATCTGATAAGTATTTTTACCGGCCTCTTTAGCAAGATACATTGCCATATCGGCATTCTGAATCAACTTTTCTACGTTGTCATCCTGATCAGTGGTTTGATTGTCTGGATAAAAACAAATACCAATATTGCAATCAATATTGCAATCAATTTGAGGGGTTTGATCATTCAGTAATATCGGTTGTGTGACGCTGGCAAAAATTTTGTCAGCAATGACTCTTGCATCATACTCTTGGTGTATAGGGGATAAAATAATACCAAACTCGTCACTTTCTAACCGTGAAACGATATCGCCTTCACGAATACATTGTTTCAGACGTTGGGCAATGATTTTAAGCACTTCATCGCCCATGTCGTAACCAAAAAGATCATTAATTTGTTTGAAATCATCTAAATCCATCAGTAGCAAAGCGAGACGCTCTTCTTGGCGAGAGGCACGCGTTAATTTTTCTTTTAATAACAGTATATTAGGTAATTCAGTTAAAGTATCGTAATGAGTCAACCAGCGCATCCGCTTATCATCTTCTTTGAGTGTACTGATGTCTGAATACACCGCGACGTAATGCGTCACTTCATTATGCTCACCCCGTACTGCACTCATAGACATCCATGTTGAATCAGTGTCTCCATTTTGATTCTTATTCCAAGTATTGCCATGCCAATGGCCTGTGTCACGCACGACGGAACATAAGTCTTCAAAAAAAGTTTTCTCCTGGCGTTCGGGTTGTAGCAGAAAATGCGGGTTTTTATCTAAAACGTCTTGATAGTTGTAACCCGTCATGAGCAAAAAGGCTTGATTCACATCAACGATATTCCCTTCTGCATTCATAATCATCACCCCATCAGAAGTTGTTTCAAAAACTTTATCGGCAAGACGTTGCTTCGCCTCAGCCCGTTTGCGTTCTGTAATATCCTCTATCATTTGAATGAGATATTGTGGCTTGCCATGAGGCTCTTTCACCAGTGAAGTGGTTAAGCGCACCCATAACATAGGTGCATCTTGGTGACAAACGTATTTTTCCATTTGATAATGGGAACGAGAACCGCTAAGCAGTTGTTCATAAAATTCCTTTTCGACAAGGGTATCAATAGGCAAGAAAAATTTATTAAACAACTTTTTGTGCAACACCCCCTCATCAAGCACTAGCATTTTTTGCGTCGCATGATTACTGTGAATCAATTGCCCGTCCATATTGACTAAGGCAATACCCATCGCCGCTTGTTCAAAAATGCCACGAAACCGAGTTTCGCTTTGGCGTAAAGCAGCTTCCGCATGTCGGGCACGCAAAATGACTTCGACACGATGGCGTAATACGGCCCAATGTACGGGTTTAGTGACATATTCGACGGCCCCCGATTCAAACGCTTTATCGACTGATTGTTCATCATCGAGCGAAGTGATCATAATCACAGGCACATCAGCACCCGATTTTAATTTTTTTAATTCAATGCAAGCCTTAAAACCATCCATAATCGGCATAGCGGCATCCATGAGCACTAAATCAGGTGGATTGCGTTGAAATTCTTCTAATGCCTTCCTACCCTCCGAAGCAACGGCAATACTATATCCTTCTTTTTTCAGAAGGTTTTGCAACATACCACGCATAAAGGGATCATCATCAACGATGAGTAGCAGAGGAGGCTGTTGGTATTCGGTCAACATAGTTCAGGTGTTCAAATATTGTTCAAATATAAATAAGATTAATAGAATGAAAAATCGAGCGATAAAAACCTGACAGGTTTTGAAAACCTGTCAGGTTTGGGCCAAAAAAATAAGATTAATAGAATGAAAAATCGAGCGATAAAAACCTGACAGGTTTTGAAAACCTGTCAGGTTTGGGCCAAAATATTTATCTGAACTCTTTCTTGTAGGGGCTGGTAACGGGTTTTTGTTGCCCACCATTCCCTGATTGAAAGAGATTTGATCAGTTATTGTTCACTGTTCATTGTCATATACAAGAACCCAATTTTGAATAACGATATTATGGCATAAGTGTGAGAGTCAATGAGAATTATTTGCTGTGGCGTGGTGTTTTGGTAGGAGGAGAGGAATTGTCAATGGTCAATTATCAGTTATCAATTAACAATTAACACATCAGTGATTAAAACAGTGGGTAGATATTGAGTGAGGTATAGAAATAGAACGACAATTTGTAAAGGTTTAAATGAAAAAAGAAGAAAATAGTGAGAAGGGGATTAATGATGAAGAGAAGGGGAAAAGGGGGGAGAATGGGGAATTGAAAGGAATATTGTGGGCCGTATGCGAATCGAACGCATGACACGCGGATTAAAAGTCCACTGCTCTACCAACTGAGCTAACGGCCCCCACAATCAAGAGGGGCGTATTCTAATCACCTTAACTGAAAAAAGCAAGCTTTTTTTTGCAATTTTTTTTTGGTGGCGCTTATTTCAAAGCACAGCTTCGGTAAATCAAAAGCATGGACTCGCGTTCTGACGAGTTTATATCAAAAAAAATTGCATTAACCATTAATCATTAACCATTAACCATTAATTACATAAACAAGTCTAACACATCATTTAAAAAACGCATTCCAGTATCAGTCGCCTGAATGCGTTGCACCGTATTGAACTCTTTTTCGCTTGTTCTGACCAACTGTTCAGTTTTTTTAATGAGCCAGCCTCGCGCACAAGCCGCTTCTACAGGCTTGTCTATACAGGCCTGATCTAAGCCCGTATTTTCTGTAAACTCTTGAATTGTAAAGCCTTTCACTAAACGCAAGGCATTCATCATAAATTCTAAAGCCACATTGTCAGCAGTAAGCGTTGTACAATTTGCCACGACGGCATCGCTATGAGCCGATTGAAGATAAGTCTGCGGATTGCGTTGTTTGGACAAGCGCGTAATGGTACCCAAAGCCGCATCACTGATTTTGCTATGTGCGCCAGCACCAATCCCTAAATAATCCCCAAATTGCCAATAATTCAAATTATGCTGACATTGTCGATCTGATTTAGCATAAGCCGACACTTCGTATTGAAAATAACCTTGATCCGCTAAATCAGTTTGCCCCGCAGTTTGCATTGCCCACAATAACTCATCATCGGGCAACGGTGGAGATTGATGATAAAACACCGTATTAGGTTCAATTGTCAATTCATACCAAGACAAATGAGACGGCGCAAAACGCATCGCGGTATGTAAATCGGCCAAAGCCATTTCAACAGTTTGCTCCGGTAAACCAAACATTAAATCTAAATTCAAATTATCAAAACCGGCCTGTTTAGCCATTTCAATAGCCGAAATCGCCTCAAAACGCCCATGAATACGGCCCAAGCGTTGTAACGCGCTGTCATTAAAACTTTGTATGCCCAACGATAAACGATTAATACCGGCCGAACGCATTCCTAAAAAACGGCTGCTGTCTACTGTACCCGGATTCGCTTCTAACGTGATCTCGGCCCCTGCCACCACGGGTAGTCGCGCTCGCACAGCTGATAACAAATTATCAATCGCCTCTGGCGACAAGACACTCGGCGTACCGCCTCCAATAAAAATACTGCGAACACTACGCCCATAAACACGCGGTAAATCCTGCTCCAAATCGGCAAGCATCGCCGCAATATACTCATTTTCATTCAAATCCCCTCGAATTTCATGGGAATTAAAATCGCAATAAGGGCATTTGTGAACACACCAAGGAATATGAATATAAAGGCTTAAAGGGGGGAGGGTGGAAAAATGAAACATTGAACTGAAGGAGAGCTAATTATTAGTGAAAAGTGATAAGTACTGAAGCATAAATTTTCGTGTATTTTGAAATGGGGCAACCACAAGGGATTGCCCCTACGCAATGCCATGTAGGGGCAATCCCTTGTGGTTGCCCTTTGCGCTAAAATATCTGTT
>QNEL01000298.1 GCA_003645185.1 Candidatus Parabeggiatoa sp. nov. 3 | reverse complement strand
GGCAGCAAAAAGACGCTACCCACCCTACGAGGAATGGTACTTTCATTAAATGTTACCAACAAAACGGTTAGGGATAACTATTTTCGATTTCATGCTCGAAACTAATATATTGAATCCATTTATATCCCTGTTTTAAGAGCAAAAGTGTCGATAACAATCTGGTTAAACGTCCATTCCCATCTTGAAATGGGTGAATGCTCACCAATTCATAAGCAAATACGGCACATTTGACGAGCGGATGCGTTTCTTCGTCACTATGATACCATTGTATTAGGGTTCTCATGGCCTCTTCCGTTTTTAAACCGGCATCTGTTGTTTTAAAGATGATTTGCTTGGTAGCGTCTGGAAAGGTTGCTTCGACTGAATTATTCTGTTTTTTATAATTACCGCGATGCCATTCATCTTTTTTACTATATTTCAAGAGGATATTATGCAAGTTTTTGATATGACTCTCAGTCATTTCTATATCAGAATAGGATTCTGAAATTAAATCTAAAGATTCAAAATAACCAACAACTTCTTGAGAATCTCTATCCTCTAATTTGGTAATATCAATTTTTTTCTCAAGCAATACCTCAACTTCTTTATCACTCATTTTGGAGCCTTCTATTCGAGTTGAAGCACCAACGCTTTTTACAGTTGCTATAGATTTAAGTTGTTTTAAATTTTCACCTTCTTTTCTTTCTATAGATGACCAAGAGGCATCAAATCTATCAATTTGACTAATCATTGAGATTAATTTCCAATCAATATCAACCGTAAACGTATGTACTTTATTATCCATAATTATCAATGTATTAGATGTAAAATGATACGATATGATTTATTTTGATACGATAAATATACGATAGCGAAGAATTGCCGTTATGAGGTTTAATGCTGGCAAAATTATTCGAGCCTGGCCCTTTTTTCTCTGAATCTGATGTTCCCAAAAACGTGCCAAATAGTATTCATCCAATCGATACGATGAAAAATTAATTTAACGGACTTAGAAAAGCGAGATTTGATCAAATTCCTTTGAAATCTAAAAATCATTATCATCATCAGGCAAAGTCCAAATGCAATGTAAATTGACCTATAAAAGTACCCAAGCTTCAATGGTGAAAGGATAATTTTGCTGCGTTTTAGCAACCGCCTGATTCAATGAATGTCTTGCCAGATGAAACAAGTGTTGACTTTGAGGTAACCACCGTAAAGAAATAGGTTCCTTTTGTTCAATAAGCACGGCGATAATGAAACATCTATCCTCCGGTTGTTTTAAATAAGGCGGAAAGTTTGTCAGAAAAATAATTTCACGGGCCAAACCTGACAGGTTTGCCAAACCTGTCAGGTTTTTACAAGTTATTTTTCAGCAACATCTATAGTACAGCTACGCAATGCACGATCTAATATATCCCAATCATGCTTTGGTAGGCCGAAACGTAAACTTTGAGGTTGCTTAAATAAACGGACTAAAATGCCTTGACGCGCTAAAGTATCTTGTATGACTTCTGCCTCTGAAGTACACACCCATTGAAATAAACTTGTTCCCCCATTTGGTTTCAGTCCGTATTGAGATAATAAATGATATAGACGCAGTGTGGTTTTTGTCAGTTTGACGCGAGTGCGCTGTTGCCAGTTTTCATCCATTAAGGCTTGTTTTGCGATTTCGCGTGAAGGCCCGCTGATTGTCCAAGGGCCTAAATAATCAGCTAATAACTGCAATATCTTTGTTTCGGTTGCTGCAAAACCCACTCTTGCACCTGCTAAACCAAAGAATTTTCCCAATGAACGTAATATAATTAAGCCGGGCAATGGGCTATAAGGCATGAGACTCTGATTAGGCTGGGTATCCATAAACGCTTCATCAACAATTAACCAGCCACCTCGACTACTCAATTGTTGTTGCCACTCTAATAAAATATCAATTGAATAACAGTGTCCAGTCGGATTATTTGGATTGATAACAATTAAAACGTCTAATTGTTCAATAACGGCACCAAGATGATTATGGGGTAATATCATGAGTTGATGTCCGGCCTGCTGCCAAGCATGGGCATGTTCTGCATAACCCATATCTGGCACACCTACTCGACTTTTGGCCCGTAATTTGGGTAAGGCTTGAATAATAGCTTGCGAGCCGGCAGTGGGTAATATAAGTGACGTTGCATAATAGTCTTGTGCGGCTTGTTCTAAACCATCCTCTTTTTCGGGTAATCTGGCCCAAGCGGTTGCTGAAACGCAAGGAACCGGCCAGCCATTTGGGTTAATACCCGTTGATAAATCTAGCCAATTATCTAATGGCATCCCATAACGTTTTGCAGCTGCGTTGAGTTGTCCGCCATGTTCAAGCAAGTAACCAATCTCCTAACACAATGATAAATAACCATAATCCTAAGGCACGATGGACTAATGCAACGGCGCGTCCAATATCGTTTGCCGTTGGTAGATTTTTGGCACCCAAAATCGGACGTTTTTTTATTTGTCCCTGATAATGCGCGATTCCGCCTAAAATGACTTGCAATGCCCCAGCACCTGCAGCCATGACTGGCCCAGCATTTGGACTGTACCAAGTAGACGCTTGTTTAAACCAACTCTGTACAGCGGTGGCAAAATGTCCAACACTCGCATAACTTAACGCCGTTAATCGGGCAGGTATCCAATTCAAAACATCGTCTAGGCGTGCCGCAGCCCAACCAAAGTGTAGAAAATGTGTGTTGCGATAGCCCCATAACGCATCTAAGGTATTGGCTAAGCGATATAACACCAAGCCAGGTAAGCCAGCTAATAAGTACCAAAATAGGGCGGCAAAAATAGCATCATTGCCATTTTCTAACACAGATTCAATGGTAGCGCATGTTACGCCTTGGGCATCTAAAGTTTGAGTATCACGGCTCACAATACGACTCACTCGTTGTCGCGCTTCATCTAAATCATTTTGTATTAAAGCCGTTTGCACAGCCCACGCATGTTCAGACAAACTACGTGGCGCAATGGCGAAGTAGAGTAATACAACAGCGAGCATCCAAGTTTCAGTGATTATCCAATTCAACAAGCCAATCAATAATAGAAAAGGCAATATTGCCAATATGACGGCCAATACGCCTTGCCATCGCTTACCTGTATTTAAACGGCGTTCTAACCCAGCAGCCCAATACCCAAAACCGACTAATGGATGAAAACGACGTAGTTCGCCCAGTAGGGTATCCAGTATGACTGCTAAGGTGCAAATCAATCCTATATTCATAATAAAATGACTGCCCAAACCGGTTTTTATCGCTCGCTCGACATTTTTGGCCCAAACCTGACAGGTTTTTAAAACCTGTCAGGTTTATTTAAACAGCGCGTGGATAGGAACCGAGAGGTTTGATAAAAGAAGCTTGTTTTTGCAGTGCTTCTAGGGATTGTGCAATGGAGGCTTCTTCAATATGCCCTTCAATATCAACAAAAAAGATGTATTCCCAAATACCTTTCCGTGAAGGGCGTGATTCAATACGTGTCATGCTAACATGGTTGTCTGCAAAAGGTTGAAGTAGGTGGTATAAAGCCCCTGATTGGTTAGGACTGGATAGGAGCAGCGAGGTTTTATCATTGCCACTGGGCGAAACCGCTTTTTGTCCAAGCACGGCAAAACGGGTGGTGTTGTTGACATGATCTTCAATGCGTGAAGCGAGTATCTGTAATTGATAAATCTCAGCGGCAGCGATCCCTGCAATGGCGGCTGCGCCTGATTCATTGCTTGCCAATCGGGCCGCTTCAGCGTTGCTGTTGACGGTAATCTGTTCAATTTTGGGTAAATGGCTATCCAACCAGCCGCGACATTGGGCGAAGGATTGTTGGTGAGTATAAATTCGCTGAATTTGCCCTAATTCATCACACTTTGAAAGGAGATGGTGATGAATGGGTAATTCAATTTCACCACAGATTTTTAACGGGGTTTCTATAAAACAATCTAAGGTTTGGTTGACACCGCCTTCTGTGGAGTTTTCGACGGGTACGACACCAAAGTGCGCAGCGCCGGATTCAACGTCACGAAAAACATCATCAATTGTTTGCTGTGGTAGGGTACGTGTAGCATGTCCAAAATGCTTGCACACAGCGGCTTGTGAGTAAGTTCCCTCTGGGCCTAAAAACGCTATCTTGAGCGGCTTTTGCAAGGCTAAACAACCTGACATGATTTCTTTAAAAATCTGTACTAGGGTGTCATCTGACAAAGGCCCTTGATTGCGTTTTTGGACATTCTGCAAGACTTCAGCTTCACGTTCTGGCCTATAAAAAGTAGGGTTTTCTTCCTCAGCATATTTAGCATCTTTCACTTTTATTGCTAAATGGGCACGTTTGGTTATCAGTTCCTGAATGTCTTGATCTAATTGATCAATCTCAGTACGCAAGTTTTGTAAGTTCTGGGTAGACATGGTGTAAAAAGTAAGGGTGTTATTGTTTGCAAATTGAATTCTCATTCAAACTCAAGTTTGTACGGAAAACGAGACCAACTAAAGTTTGTACTCCAATTCAAATTTTGAAAAAAAGGAGAAATGTGGCATTTCAACCTTAGTAGGGAAAATGATATATTTTTCCCCGCTGGATAACCTCTAAGCTGCCTTTTGAAATGGGTAACAGATTTAAAAGTTCGTTCATACTTTCTTGAACATCTTTGATTCTTAAACCAACACGCAGGTATTTTTGATTACTCAATGGACGATAGTGTTTTTTATCATCAAAATTTTTTAGGTTAGCCGCTTTTTTAAATAAAAAGCTGATTTCTTCTTCTTTATTGACAAAAAGCAGTGTTTCAACAAGGCCATGATAAATATCTTGCCAATTTTTGACTTTTATTTGTAAACCATTAATTTTTAAATTAATATTCTTTTTAATGGTTGAATATTGCAGGGAAGAGTGCTCCATTTGTTCAGCTAGCCATTGCAAAACCTTTGACTCATCCAACGGTTCCATCGTATCTATAGCAGATTGTGTACCCTTCAAAACGGCTGGTAAAAAAAATATCCGCCCTAACAATGTTTCAAAATGAGAGTGTGCTACTTGACGTTCCTCAGGCGTTAGCTTAAATTCAATCGCAAGTTGTAATCCATATTCATCCTGAGAAAATCCTCGAATCATAATTTGGCGTAATTTAGATTCGACGTTGATCAACTGAATCGTTTGTTCAACTTGTTGATCCGCAGTAGACTGTTTCCAGACTTCAGGCGAAAGCAATTGTTCTAGGTAATCAGCCACTTGGATGTCCATAATGTTAAGCGTAGCCGCTAATTTTTCGGCCGCAACACATTCTTGTTTATTGTCAAAAAACAGCCAATCTATGCCATTAGTGAGTACTGCCCAACGTAAACCCATCGAGTTAACATAGTTCACGGCTTGGGTACGGTTATTGTTGTTAAATTTTTTGCCAAGGGGTTTAACTTCAATAATAAAACAATTGTTATCATTAAAAATAATTGTAAAATCAGGTATATAGCCACCTAAACCCCCACCGCTATTTTGTTGTGCAAACACTTCTAAGGGATTGAAAATGTCATAACCCAAACTTTCTAAAATCCGCAAAATAATCGCTTGACTGGTTTGTGCTTCATTCAAACCGGCTTCTGCCCAGCTTGAGAGTTTTGTCACAATGTCAGTTATTGTTTCTTTAAGAGCCATAAATTTTGCATATCATTTTTTTTTGGGTTGTAACGGCGTTAAACTATAAATTATTTTTATGATGTCATTTTTAAATGCAAGCCTTAAGAATTGAATCATGTCAAATCAATGAGTTAAAATTTTCAAAAGGGCAACCACAAGGGATTGCCCCTACGACTGGCTTGTAGGGGCTTTTGCGTGAACCGAAGAGAGGCGAAGCTAAACGCTGATTTTTTAATCAGTGTAAATCATGATCATCAGTCAAATCAGCGTTCTATCATTTATAACTTTCATCACCCTTATGGCAGCATTAGCCATTTTTCATTTTCACATCTCTGCCTTCACGCCCTTATAACCCGATTTTTTAAAACCTTTTAGATTTTATCCTATCTAATATTCATCCAAAAACAAATCAAAAATAGCCTGTTTTACAATTCCTAATTGCCAATTTTAAATTTTGACTTACAAGCATCGGGGGCTTATGGATTAGCAGGGCATTATTGGTTGAGGCCCAGTGCGTATAACTTATTTTTACTCACGCCTGTTATTTCATGAGTCAATTTAGCGGCTAGTTTAAGCGGTAACGCTTTATGTAATAATTGAAAAATGCGTTCCGTTTCGGGATTGAGGGCATGACTATCGGGTTCTGGTGCGCCTTGCACCACGATCACAAATTCACCTTTTTGTCGTATGGCCTGTACATTTAACTGATTGAGTATATGACTTAAAGTATCGCGATAGACGGTTTCAAAGACTTTAGTTAATTCTTTTACTAAAGCGGCTTCCCGCATTTCACCGAATATTTGCACCATGTCATTAAGACAATCAATAATACGGTGTGGCGCTTCATAAAAAACCAAAGTTCTTGATTCTAAAGACAAATCTTCTAAGCGTTGCTGACGGGCCACCGTTTTAGCGGGTAAAAATCCTTCAAATACAAAACGATTAGCATCGAGCCCGGCCACAGAAAGCGCAGCCGTTAAGGCCGAGGGCCCTGGAATTGGCATGACAATGATTTGCTCAGCATGAGCCATTTGTATTAAATAACGGCCAGGATCGCTAATCAAAGGGGTACCCGCATCGCTAATCAGAGCAATACTCTCGCCGTCATGCAAACGTCGCAAAAGGGCGCGGGATTGTTGTCGCTCATTGTGTTCATGTAAGGATTGTAAGGGTGTCGTGATATTAAAATGCGTTAACAAATGACGACTATGGCGGGTATCTTCAGCGGCAATCAGCGTGACTTGATGTAAGATGGCTTGAGCGCGTGGACTAAAATCTTGCAAATTGCCAATAGGCGTTGCAACCACGTAAAGAATACCTTTTTTAATAGACACAATGGGAGTATCTGGGGATGATGTCACAAAATTTCTCCATTCATTCGCAAAATCTCTTTCTTGTTTCAAAACTTGGGCATTTTATAACAATGGTTCGAACCGTTTTTAAAGGTATAACTTCAATAGGCGTAAAGGCTTATTTTTAGGACATCTAATTAAATGCAACTCAGACAGCAAATCGGAGTTTGATTTAATTGCTGCGTAAGTCAAATCAAGCCCTTATAAAGCCTAATTTTATGAGTTTAAAAACGGTTCGAACCATTGTTATAAAAAAAGGGGAAAAAAGTTGTATTATATATACAAAAGAATATATTGTTTGAATATAAATTATTAAATTAATAATACAACTGATGCTCGATAACTGATTTCCACATTTCACGCGCAAAACTTTATTTCACGCGCGTCGTGAAGCTCCGCAAAAGTTGCGCGCAACTGATTTCCACGCAAAAGTTTTGCGCGCAAAACTTTTGCGTGAGCCGAAGGCCAGCGAAGCTAAATGTGGAACTGATAACTCATTATGAATACTCTCTTGGTTATTGATGATAACATTGATAATGTGAAACTGTTGTTTGATTAATTAGCGGAAGATTTTCAAGTGCATCATTTCGGTGAAATGATTAAACTTTATCTCTAGTACAACGACGATCTAAATAAACGAATTTTGTTCCTAAGCGATTGGTGCAAAAAACGGATTTCCACATTTCACTTAAGAAGTTTTTGCGCGCAAAAACTTGCAGCAAAGAACTGATTTCCACATTTCACATTTCACTTAAGAAGTTGCGCGCAAAACTTTTGCGTGGAACTGATAATTGATAACTGATAACTCATTATGAATACTCTCTTGGTTATTGATGATAACATTGATAATGTGAAACTGTTGTTTGATTTTTTAACAGAAGATGGTGATTTTAAAGTACTCTTTGCTCAAGATGGTAAAGATGGTATTGAAAGGGCGCTGTTAGCTAAACCAGATTTGATACTGTTAGATGTCGTTATGCCGGGTATGAATGGTTTTGAAATTTGTCAGATTTTAAAATCTAAAGAAAAAACGAAACATATT
Organism: Candidatus Parabeggiatoa sp. nov. 3; assembly: GCA_003645185.1. Lineage (GTDB taxonomy): Bacteria > Pseudomonadota > Gammaproteobacteria > Beggiatoales > Beggiatoaceae > Parabeggiatoa. Next base: position 1,642 of record QNEL01000298.1, on the reverse strand, counting down.
CCTATCATTTTTATGACGGTGTTAACAGAGACGGTTGAGAAACTCAAAGGTTTTGAACTTGGGGCTGCTGATTACATCATTAAACCTTTTGAGCAAGAAGAACTCTTAGCCCGTGTGACAACCCATGTGAAATTACATCAATTGCAACAGCAATTGGCAGAACAAAATCAACAACTGGCAGAACAAAATCAACAACTGCTAGCCGAAATCAAACGTCGCGAACAAGTCGAAGCGTCTTTAGCAGAGCGTACCAATGAATTAAGTACAACCAATCTCAAACTCACCAGAGCGCTTCGCCTTAAAGACGAATTTCTGGCTAATATGAGCCACGAATTACGCACCCCCCTATCGGCTATTTTAGGTATATCAGAAGCCTTTCAAGATGAAGTTTATGGCATTATCAACGATAAGCAACACCAATGCCTACACATTTTAGAAGACAGTGGCCGTCACTTACTGGCTTTAATTAATGATATTCTTGATTTATCCAAAATTGAAGCAGATAAATTAATCTTAAATATCCACACCGTTTTTGTTCATCAGATTTGTCAAACGAGCTTAGGCATGATGACAGAAATGGCTTATAAAAAACAAATTCAGTTGGCTATGATTTTCGATTATGCCGTAAAAACGATTCAAACTGATGGGCACCGCTTGACGCAAATCCTAGTCAATTTGTTGAATAATGCGATCAAATTTACAAAAGAGGGGGGGTCAATTCAGTTAGAAGTCAAAGGTGATATCGAAAATGATGTGGTTCAATTTAGTGTTCAGGATACGGGTATAGGGATTCCTGAAGAAAAAATAGAACAGATTTTTGAAGCCTTTGTACAACTTGATGGCGCGCTTAACAGAATGTATGAAGGTACAGGATTAGGCTTGTCTTTGGTGTATCGTTTAACGGAAATATTGGGAGGGAGTCTCTCTGTTTCAAGCGAAGTGGGGAAGGGTAGCCTTTTTACAATCATGTTGCCTTGGGATTCAGAAAGAGAAGATAAGTCGGCACCTTCTGAAACTCAGCCACATTGGCATGAACAAGAAACGGAACCCAACTCACTTGCCGCTAATCCGCCTCATTCATCTCGGATGATTTTATTAGCTTCAGAACGATAAACGAATCTTAATGTTATCTCTGACTATCTTTTGACACGTCATGGTTATAAAATAATTACAGCAAGTAATGGAAAAGAGGCTATTGAACAGGCCCAAACGAGGCATCCTGATCTCATATTGATGGATATTCATATGCCCGTGATGAATGGGCTAACAGCCATTCAAAATATTCGAGCAGAAACAGATATAGCAACAATACCTATCATTGCGCTCACAGCATTAGCCATGCCTGGTGATCGAGAATCTTGCTTAGAAGCGGGAGCCAATGAATATTTGAGTAAGCCCGTTATATGAAGAAATTGGTTGCAAGCATTGAGGAATTGATATACTCAGCACCGTCATAGATTGAGTTTCACCTTAACACCTATCAGTTTTGTTTAACTTATTGTCGTTAAGTGATGTAGAGTCTCTTACTTAAAAACGCCAAAACCACCAAAAATCAGTAGAATTAGTTATGTTTAAGGGGTAAGCTCCCTAGGTCACAAAAACGACTTGTGACTTTTTATATAATACACAATAGATTTTGAAG
>QNEL01000297.1 GCA_003645185.1 Candidatus Parabeggiatoa sp. nov. 3 | reverse complement strand
TTCGCGCCAAAAGTTTTGCGCGCAAAACTTTTGGCGCGAACCCACCATTTCACGCAGCGAAGTATAGCGAAGCGAACCGAAGGTCAGCGAAGCTAAACAAAGCGCGTGAAATACATAAAAGTTGTGTTATGATCGCGTGCGGTATAATAAGAGAGGGATTGATGTCAATTCATTAAATGATCATTGCATTCCACATAAACTGGGTTTATCTTTTTCATTTTTCATTTGTTCATTCTTTAAACTATGAGTCCATTTTTTACGATCCACCCTGAAAATCCGCAAAAACGGCTGATCACACAAGCGGTTGCAATCATACGTGCCGGTGGGATCATTATCTATCCTACCGATTCCTGTTACGCCTTTGGTTGCCAGATCGGCGATAAAGCCGCAATGGAACGAATGAGTAATATTCGTCAAACGGACAAAAATCATAATTTTACCTTGGTATGCCGCGATCTATCGGAAATTGGTACCTATGCTAAAGTTGAAAATGCCACGTTTCGTTTGATGAAATCCATAACCCCCGGCCCTTATACGTTTATACTCAAAGCCACCCATGAAGTCCCGCGCCGTTTGCAAAATCCTAAACGTAAAACCATTGGTTTACGTGTGCCAGACAATGCTATTGCACAAGCCATTTTAGAAATCTTAGGGGAACCGATTATGAGTTCCACTTTGATCATGCCAGGTAAAGACATACCGGAAACCGAGCCTGATAGAATAAAAGAATTATTGGAAAAACAAGTCGATTTGATCCTAGATGGTGGACATTGTGGGTTTGAACCCACCACCATCGTTGATATGATGAGTGAACCACCAGAAATTCTAAGACACGGTAAAGGGCCGGTCGATGTGTTTAAAACAGATTAACGGTATTAGGGGAATGGTGGGCTTTAAAAACCAGTTTCGAGGTTGAAGTTGAGGCAAACAAAAACTTCAACCTCGAACCCACTCTACAAAACCGACTGCTTCTCAACAGCAATTCTAATTGTCTAACTGCCTTTATTATCAATGGGTTATATCATTTTCAATGGTGTTTTTTGCTTCTAAAACAGCATTTTTTTAGCCAATTTTAAAAAAATATATCCGTGATAATCAGGAACCCCAGGTTCCACCTCAATGCCACCTTCGTTAAGGGCTTTCGCGGTGGTATGCCCCTACCAAACCCCACGTATTCAGGGGTTGTAGGGGCGAACCTGCGTGTTCGCCCAGGCGAAGGCGAAGGTGACATTGAGGTTCCACCTGGGGCTATTCACATTTTCAGGCTAAAGTTTCGCGGAGCGAAACTTTAGCCTGAAAACCCCTTCGGTGCCTTAGCGTTTTAAGTTTTTATTTTTAAAATAAAAAAGCCATGTACTTTTAATCACACCCGCTTCTCAAGCAAAAATAGTTTTCCAAACCTTTTTATATTAGAATGTCAGTGGGCAACAAAATATGTTCCCACCCTACTTATGAGCGGTGGGCAACATTGCCCACCCGACAATTGATAACTGATAACTGATGGCTGAATTAACGCTCTTACAACAAATCAGCATATGGGCCTTACCCATCTTATTTGCTATTACCATACATGAAGCGGCTCATGGTTGGGTTGCCTTTAAACTGGGTGATAGCACGGCCTATCGCGCAGGTCGTGTCACATTGAACCCGATAAAACACATCGATCTGATAGGCACCGTCATTTTGCCCTTACTGATGGTCGTCATCAGTGGCTTTGTATTTGGCTGGGCTAAACCTGTACCCGTCAATTTTCATCAACTGAGACAACCTCGCCGCGATATGGCATTAGTGGCGTTAGCAGGGCCAGGTTCTAACTTGCTGATGGCCATCTTTTGGGTTATTGTGGCCAAATTGGGTTTTTTTCTCACTGGCGAGTTTGAGCAAGCGATTTTTTTAGTTTATATGGGCAGTGCCGGTATCTTAATCAATCTCATTTTGATGGTACTGAATTTATTACCCATATTACCCTTAGACGGTGGACGAGTACTGCACAGTGCTTTACCGCGTGAATTAGCGATCTCGTTTGGACGGCTTGAACCCTTTGGTTTGATTATTCTAGTCATTTTGCTAGTCACCGGCATTTTGGAAAAAATTTTATTTCCCCTAGTCATCTTCATGTACCAACAATTTTTCTCGCTGGCGGGCTTATGAAAAAGAAAAATGTTGCTTAATTGTAGGGGCAATCCCTTGCGGTTGCCCCTTTTTTAAAATACCGAAACGGATTGATTATTAACGAGTAAATACTTGAGGATACAAATTTGAATTCATCTACGTGTGTCTTATCCGGGATGCGCCCGACAGGTAAATTGCACTTAGGCCATTTACATGGTGTGCTGAAAAACTGGGTCAATTTGCAACATGAATATAAATGTTATTTTTTTGTAGCGGATTGGCACGCCTTAACCACAGAATATGATAATACCGGGGTAATTGCACAAAGTGTCTGGGATATGGTGGTAGATTGGTTAGCTGTCGGTATTAACCCTGGGGAAGCTACCTTATTTATTCAATCCAAAGTGCCAGAACATGCCGAATTGCACTTACTGTTGTCCATGTCTACACCACTCAGTTGGTTAGAACGTATCCCCACTTACAAAGATCAACAACAGAAACTCCAAAATAAAGATTTATCCACTTACGGTTTTTTAGGCTATCCGCTATTACAAAGTGCTGATATTTTAGTTTACAAAGCTGGGTTAGTGCCGGTAGGTGAAGATCAAGTCGCCCATGTTGAATTTACCCGCGAATTAGCACGGCGTTTTAACCATATCTATGGACGCGAAGCAGATTTTGAAGACAAGGTTAAAGAAGCGATTCGTAAAATGGGCAAAAAAAATGCCAAACTTTATAAAGAATTAAGGAAACGCTATCAAGAACAAGGTGATGATGAAGGCTTAGAACGGGCTAAAGCCTTGGTAGACAACCAGCAAAATATCTCCCTTGGCGACAAGAAGCGTCTTTTAGGTTATTTAGAAGGCCAAAATAAAACGATTTTGCCAGAACCAGAAGCCTTGTTGACTGAAACGGCTAAAATGCCTGGCTTAGATGGACAGAAAATGTCCAAATCCTACCAGAACACCATTGCCCTACGTGAGCCCCCTAACATTATTGAAAAAAAGCTACGCACAATGCCCACCGATCCTGCACGAATACGACGCACTGATCCGGGTGATCCCGAAAAATGTCCCGTCTGGCAATTTCATCAAATTTATAGCAAGGACGACATCAAAACTTGGGTACAAAATGGCTGTCGTAGTGCTGAGATAGGTTGCGTAGACTGCAAACAACCGATAATAGAGGCAGTGTTGACCGAATTAACCCCCATACGAGAACGCGCTTTAAATTATATTGAAGAACCAGAATCAGTACGCGCCATCTTGAGTGAAGGTTGTGAACAAGCCCGCGTTACTGCCCGTGAAACACTGGAAGAAGTACGGCAAGTGATGGGCCTGTTCTACCGTTGAACCCTGAACAGAATATGATAAATGATTCACAGTCCGGCATTGTTCAAGAAACACCCCTTGAAGCCTCAGCGCCAGCCACGGTTGAAGAAACACCCCTTGAAGCATCACCAAAGGCCACGGTTGAAGAAACACCAGATGAAACCTCAGCGCCGGTTGAAAAAACACCAGATGAAGGCACAGCGCCAGCCACGGTTGAAAAAGTTGAAACATCGCCCCCCGCTCTTGTGGATGGCGCACCGCTTTCAAAATGGCCGACTGATCTCTACGTGCCACCCGATGCTCTACAAGTGTTTCTCGAAAGCTTTGAAGGGCCATTGGATCTTTTGCTTTACCTGATACAACGCCAAAATTTAGATATTCTGAATATACCCATTGCTGAAATCACACAGCAATATCTGCACTATATTGAAGTCATGAAAGAACGACAGTTAGATTTAGCCGCAGAATATCTGGTTATGGCGGCCCTGTTGATGGAAATCAAATCACGCTTGCTGCTCCCCACGATTGACAAAGAGAATGAAACAGAAACGGATCCACGCAGCAAATTGGTTCAACAATTACGAGAATATGCTCAATACAAACAAGCCGCAGAAGATTTAGATGCCTTACCTCGAATAGCGAGAGAGATTTTCATTGCCTCTGTAGAACCGCCTAAAATCCCGAAAGAAATCATCATCCCCAACATCAGTTGGACGGCATTCTTAGTAGGCATGCGCGATATCATGGAACGGGCTACACTATTTACCTCACATCAAATCCTGTGTGAACCGCTTTCAGTGCGAGAACGCATGAGTTTAATTTTAGAAAAATTAAAAACCGCCTCCCGCCTTGATTTTGTAAACTGTTTTACACTAGAAGAAGGCCGAGCAGGAGTCGTTGTCACCGTATTAGCGTTGCTAGAACTGACTAAAGAATCATTAATCCAAATCATTCAAGAAAAATCTTATGAAATGATACAAGTTGTCAGTTTATAACTCGTTCTTTTGTAGGGTGGGTAACGTGTTTTTGTTGCCCACCCTCTTCGTCTAAAAACGTTCTTTTGTAGGGTGGGTAACGTGTTTTTGTTGCCCACCCTCTTCGTCTTGGGAGCCCTACATGTATGGATTTATTCTTAACTTAATGGCATTGAGGTAGGAGTGGGCTCGGCAAAATAAATTTGGAACGAAAATTTGGGCACAGCAAATTTGGTTTGAAAATCTCTATTTTTATTGACATGATAAAAACCATTTTTCTTTGGATAGAATCATCTCACTCTCAAGACAAAACCGTTATTAAACATACACCTGGAGTATGTGGTGGCAATGCTTGTATTCGTAATACTCGTATCCCAGTATGGACACTTGTCTCTCTCCGTTCTCAAGGTGCGAAAGACAAAGAATTACTTGAGGATTATCCAAGTCTTCATCAAACGGATTTAGAGGCAGCTTGGATTTATTATCAACAGCATCAAGATGAAATTGACCGAGCGATTGCACTACAAGACGATGAAGACTAGATTATATACAGCTCAAAGCTTTAGATTTGATTTCCCTCACAGAGGAATTAACCTTGTTTATTGGTGGTTTAAAGAAAATTTGGTCTATTTTCTCAAAAGGAGGCCGCAAAATGAAGATGAAATATACCCCCGAAGAAGTCACTGAATTTTGTAAAGACTTAGGAGACGTTTTTTTAGCCAGTCTCACGCCACAAGAACGATTAGCAGGATTAAAACCGTCTGAAAGGTTAGCGGGATTAAAACCGGGGTGTTAAATTTCAGGTATTTTGGCTACTTTTTTTTTCACTCGATATTCGTAGGGTGGGATCGCTTAGCGACAATGAACTCAATATCAACCCAGATTTCACCGACAGCGATCCCACCATCCCCCCAGAATCAATCTACTCTATGCACATAACTTTTTAAGCTTCGCGCCAAAAGTTTTGCGCGCAAAACTTTTGGCGCGAATTGATTTTTCACAATACGCACCACAACATGTTCGATGGCATGGTGGGCAAGCGGGCGGTGAGTTTTTGGGTTGTTCTTAACTTTATTGGCGCCCGCTTACCCACCCTACGAAGACTTGTGTGCATAGAGTAGCCAGAATAAATAGGGTGAAAAATAAACCAAGAAATGTGTTTATATTTAACACCCCATTTATTAATATAAAAATAAAATCTTTCAAAAAATCAATTTTGAACGAAAATTTGAGGCTCAGTATGATTTTAAATGAGATTAAAAAACGCCTACCACTGGGATTCAAAATATGGATTAAAACTAGGAAATTTCTTCCTCAAGCTTTAAAGGATAAATTATTAGTGCGTTGGTTCTTGTTGTGGGAGAAAACCGGAAAACTGAAGTATTTAAAACGACTCCGAATCATAATTGGCATTCAACTGACTGTCAAACAGTTAGAAGCAATTCTGACACAGTTCAAGCAAAAAACAGACTGTAAATTGCTCGTATTTGGTTTAGGGAATGATAGTTTACTGTGGCTAACGGCTAATCGAGCAGGGCAAACGGTTTTTCTTGAAGGACATCAAGCTTGGTTCAATGAATTTAAGTCGCGCCATCCAGAATGGTTGGCTTATCGAGTGTCTTATGAAACCAAACTGCGTGACTGGAAAACTTGGCTTAACCAACCTGATAAACTGACATTAGATTTAAAGCCAGAAATCCATCAGACACCGTGGGATATCATTTTAGTTGATGGGCCCATTGGTTATGGTGATGATGCGCCGGGCCGCATGAAAAGTATTTACACCGCTTCACAACTCATCAATCAAGGTGGCGATATTTTTGTGCATGACTGTGAACGGGAAGTTGAGCAAGTGTATTGTGACACCTTTCTATTACCCAAAAATCTCGTAAAAGAAATGACTAATCTTAGACACTATCGTGGTTGACATCAAGTCGGATAGAACGCTTGGTGGGCAACAAAAACACGTTACCCACCCTACATTGAGCTTAAGGTGGGCAACAAAAACACGTTACCCACCCTACAGGATAGAAAAAAAATGGCATTAACACCTACAGAAAAAGCCGCAGAGTTACTGGCAAAAATCATCGCTCTGGTTGATGATAAATTTCCAGAAGATGAAGCACAACAAATCAAAAGCTTTGTTGAACATTTTTATCACTATGTCGCGCCTGAAGAATTGCTTGAGCAGGGTAGTGTGTCTGATTTATATGGCGCGGCCGTCGCCTACTGGCGCTTTGCCCGTCAATATACTGCCGATCAAACTAAAATACGTGTCTATAATCCCCAATTTGAACAAGAAGGCTGGCAATCTGCCCATACCATTGTGAGCCTGATCATTAAAGACATGCCTTTTTTAGTCGATTCTATTCGCATGGCCTTAAATCGGCAAGGCTTGACTGTGCATTTGATTGTCCATCCTATACTGAAAACGCATCGTGATGAACAGGGTAAATTACTTGAAGTCTTACCTCACAATAATGATGATGGGCAACTTCCACCGGAAGAAAGGGTGAGACAACATTATGAATCGATTCTACATGTTGAAGTGGATCGACAAACAGAACAGGCCGTTTTAGAAAACATAGCGCGTGAATTAGAGCAAGTGTTAAATGATTTACGCTTGGTTGTCGCGGATTTGCAAAAAATGCGTGACAAAATGGGAGAAGTGGTACACGAACTAGAAACCAATCCGCCGCCTATTAATACTGATGAAATCCATGAAATCTGTGATTTTTTGCACTGGACACAAACGAATCATTTTATCTTTTTGGGTTATCAAGAGTATGCATTATTAGGTGAAGACGATGCGCCTGTATTATGTCGCTTACCAGAAACTGGACTCGGTATATTACATGATCAAAATCCGCCTCATTCAGTACACCATGAAGCCGAAGAAGTGTCCTCTACTTTTGCCAAGTTACCCTTACCCTTACGCAAATTAGCACTTCAACCAACGCTATTGTTATTGAATAAAACCCGGGCGCGTTCAACCATACACCGCCCTGTTCGTATGGATTACATCGGCATTAAGCGCATTGATCCGGCTGGCAAGGTGATTGGAGAACGACGCTTTTTAGGTTTATACACCTCAACGGCTTATCATCAACGCACCCTAGATACGCCATTAATACGTCAAAAAGTGAGCTATGTTGTTGAAAAAGCAGGTTTTCGGCGTAATAGCCATAAAAGTCAGGCCTTGTTTTATATCTTAGAAACTTATCCGCGTGATGAATTGTTTCAAATTGATCAGGAAACCTTGCTGCAAACCGCAATGGGCATTTTGCAATTACAAGAGCAACAACGGATTCGTTTATTTGTGCGCCCTGACACTTATGGACGGTTTTTTTCCTGCCTGGTTTATGTGCCCCGTGAGCGTTATGACACCGACATTCGTAAACGTATGGAAGCCGTCTTGTTGAAAGCGTTCGGTGGCACACGGATTGAATTTCATGTCTGGCTGTCAGAGTCTGTTTTAGCCCAAGTCCATTTTATCGTTTACACGCCAACAGGCACTTGTCTTGACTCTGATATCAAAGAGATCGAAAACAAATTAATTGAAGTCACTCGTGAATGGCAGGATGTATTACATGATGCCTTGCTTGAACACAATGGTGAAGAACAAGGTACAGGCTTATTTCGCCGCTATAAAGACGCTTTTCCAGTCTCGTATCGGGCAGATTTTTCTGCCCATCATGCCATTTATGACATTGACAAAATAGAAGCACTGGAAACCAACAGCGGTTTAGGCATGAGTTTATATCGGCCTATCGAAGTGCTGGATAATTCACTGCGCTTTAAATTGTTTCACCCGCAAAGCCATTTACCCCTTTCCAAAGTCTTACCCATGTTAGAAAACATGGGAGTCAATGTGATTCGAGAACGTTCTTATGAAGTGCGAACTACGGACAGTCTACCACCAGTCTGGATTCAGGATTTTGAACTGCTACACCACGACAAATCTCTGGATATCGCTCAAATCAAAGAAGTTTTCCAAGATGCCTTTGCCCAAGTATGGCATGGGCATATTGAAAATGATGGCTTTAATCGCTTAGTGTTGCATACTCAGTTCAATTGGCGTGAAGTCATTATCTTTCGCGCTTACTGGAAATATTTACGGCAAACCTGCAGCAATTTCAGTCAAGAATATGTTGAGCAAGCTTTAGTCAATAATCCTCAGATTGTCAGTTTACTGCTAGACTTATTCTATGCGCGTTGCAGCCTAGCACAAGCACACCCTTTTGAGGTGCAGGTTGAACGCATTAAAACCTTACTGGATTCAGTGGCCAGTCTGGATGAAGATCGTATTTTGCGGCGCTTTTTAGGCGTGATTTTGGCCACCTTGCGAACCAACTATTTTCAAAAGGATGATAAGGGGCAACCTAAATCTTACTTATCCTTTAAATTTGATCCCAGCAAAGTCCCTGATTTACCGGAACCGCGCCCCATGTTCGAGATTTTTGTCTACTCGCCCCGTGTTGAAGGCGTGCATTTACGGGGTGGGAAAGTCGCACGCGGTGGCATTCGGTGGTCAGATCGTCTCGAAGATTTCCGTACAGAAATTCTGGGTTTAGTGAAAGCCCAAATGGTCAAAAATGCCGTCATCGTACCTGTTGGTTCCAAAGGCGGCTTTGTCGCTAAACGTTTGCCTACCGAAGGTGGACGCGATGCCGTACAAGCAGAAGGTATCGCCTGCTATCAAACCTTGATTCGTGGTTTATTAGATTTAACCGATAATCTGATTGACGGAAAAGTGGTGCCACCACCTGATGTGGTAAGACATGATAGTGATGATCCTTATCTCGTCGTTGCCGCTGATAAAGGCACAGCCACCTTTTCTGATATTGCCAACAACATTGCCAAAGCCTATCAATTTTGGCTAGGTGATGCTTTTGCATCAGGCGGTTCCAGCGGTTATGACCATAAAAAAATGGGGATCACAGCGCGTGGCGCGTGGGAATCCGTTAAACGGCATTTTCGTCAACTCGGCATGGATATCCAAAAGCAGCATTTTACCGTCATTGGCATAGGCGATATGTCAGGTGATGTTTTTGGTAACGGCATGTTATTGTCTGAACACATCAAACTGGTAGGGGCCTTTAATCATAAACATATTTTCTTGGATCCCAACCCCAACCCCAAAACAAGCTTCCAAGAACGACAACGCTTATTTAACCTATCGCGTTCCAGTTGGGCAGACTATGATAACCGCTTGATTTCTGAAGGAGGCGGCATCTTTTCACGCAACCGTAAATCCATTGTCTTATCACCCCAAGTACAAGCCCTATTAGATAAACAAGCCAAAGTATTAACGCCTAACGAATTAATCCAAGCCCTGTTATGCGCGCCAGTCAATTTACTCTGGAATGG
>QNEL01000296.1 GCA_003645185.1 Candidatus Parabeggiatoa sp. nov. 3 | reverse complement strand
GTATCATAGAAGCTAAAAGACAGGATTGGGAGGAAGGTTGGGCACAGGCATTAGCTGAAATGTATGCCGCTTCAACACAAGGAGCAAATAATTGTTATGCTGTTGTTACTTCTGGTAAGGCTTGGGAGTTTTGTTTTTCAGGCTAAAGTTTCGCGGAGCGAAACTTTAGCCTGAAAAGTTGAATAATGGCGTTTTCACTAAAGATCCTAATCAAATATCTGCCACAGATAATTTACAAAAAGTTTTTGACACCTTGAATTGGCTGTTTAATGAAGTGGATAAAACAATTAAGAGCAAGAAAAAATAAGAATAATAATTAATTGGGTTATTGCTGCTCTTAACCCATGATGCGAAAATGACATTGACTGATTATCCTACCCATTAAATAACGCAAAAGGCGCTAAAGGCGCTAAAGGCGCAACGCCAGATTTCCTTTAGCGCCCTTTAGCGCCCTTAGCGCCTTTTGCGTTTAATATTTTCCGCGTTTCATGTTGAGTGAATTAAAAAATACAGTTTTACAAACTTGTAGTCGTTAAATTGTGTAATAAGTCACAAATTTTATCAAGTGTTTTGGCATTAACTTGCCCAAATTTTTTGACAACAAGAGATTGAGACAAGGTATAAATTTTATCAACGCGAACTTTACTTGGACGATTGAGTTGCCCTTGCACCAAATCAGATGAGGTAATGGTAATACTGTAGTCAACCTCAATAGGATTAGAAGTCATCGCCACAACAACGATATCTGTTGTTTTCTGATTGTAAACTTCGTTGGAAATCACAATAACTGGCCGCCGTCTGTGTGAAGACAAGTCGGTGAATGGAACTGGAATTAACACAATATCGCCGGGTTTATACATGATTCCAATCCTCATCATCAAAAGAATTATCCCAAAAATCAAGACTACTTTGAGAAGCAGCTAAAAGATCATTAAAATTGTCAACCGGTTGTTCTGAAATGACAAAAACCGTGATCTTTGCGCCCGCCGAAAAAGGCACCGGAAAGTCTACTCGCCTCGTTTGAGTGACTTCAAGATTGTACTTTAATGCGGTTTGAAACATAACGACGACTCCTTTCTCATTAAAATTCAGTTGTAAATTTAACGCACGCTAAAGGCGCAACGCAAGATTTTTTTTACCGTAGCGCCCTTAGCGCCTTTTGCGTTTATTTTCTTGGATAGAACGCAGATTGAACTGATTAAAATGATTGGCGCTGATTTTTTTTGATTTGATCAGCGTTCCACGCTAAAGTTTTTGCGCGCAAAAACTTTAGCGTGGAAAATCAGTTTCATCATGATAATCTGCGTTCTATCATATTTCACTACTATTCATTCTACTGGCAATGCTAACACCTCATCAATATGATAAACGCCTGCAATTAACATCAATAAACGATCTAATCCCAACGCTACCCCTGCACAATCAGGCAATCCTGATTCCAAGGCCCCTAAAAACGCCTCATCCAACGGATAAGTCGGTAAATTGATGGCTTGTCTTTTGCGTAAATCGGCTTCAAAACGTTCACGTTGTTCAACCGGATCAGTCAATTCATAAAATCCATTCGCTAATTCAATCCCTTGCACATACACTTCAAAACGTTCAGCCCATTCAGGATCATCAACCCGTTTTCGCGCTAAAGCCGCTTGGCTGGCCGGAAAATCTGTAATCACAGTCGGCCGAATTTGCCCTAAATGCGGTTCAATCTGATGAGACAAAATCAATTGTAAACAGGTATCGCGATCCAAATCCCCCACATCTGCCAATCCAAATTGGGCCGCATAGTCTTGTAAAACAGACAAAGCCGTCTCTAAAGGATGCAAACCCGTATAGTCTTCAAACACCGTGCAATAACGCAAACGCTCTGCGGTTCGACAATGCAATAAGGTTTGCAAAAACACATCGACTTCTTCAATTAAATCTTCTTTATTAAAGCCAGGGCGATACCATTCTAATAAACTCAATTCAGGATGATGCCAACGCCCCGCTTCACCATCACGAAACACCTTACAGATTTGAAAAATCGGCCCACTGCCCGCCGCTAACAAGCGTTTCATGGCCAATTCAGGGGAAGTCTGTAAAAACAAACGTTTAGGATTCGGCCCATGATAATCAGTATAAAAAGGTTCAATATTCAGATCAGGAACACAAGCGCCAGACAATATAGGCGTTTCAACTTCCAGCACATCGCGCTGATCAAAAAAGGCACGAATTTCTTTATAGACACGCGCACGTAAAAGCACGGTTTTAAAATGAGCAGTAGCTTGCCATGTCATTATCAATCGGTAATCCTTATATTAAACAAATCAGCGTTTCAGTGTAAAGAATATTTCAAGGCCAACTTATTGGTGTTCATTTTCTTTAGGCAAGGCTCGTTAAGTTTTATTCGTTTATTTCGTGAATTCGTTGTACTTAAGCGGGATTGATAATAACCCTTTTTTTGGAATGCGCCCGTGTAGTAGTGTAGCTTGGGTTAGCGAATCGTAACTCAACATAACGGGATAGTTGAAAATGTCGGGTTACGTTGCACTAAGCCTCACTACCATACTCAGTCCTAATTTATTGATAAGTTTATTTACTTATGCTATTTTTATATCTATATTCAATATAAATATATTATTGAGAAACGGACTCCAAACTTTAGTTTTGTTTTTCAAACCATAACATTTTTTATTAAATAGCACGAAATGAATATTAATATTACTATCATCGATCAACGGGTTAGGAAATTAGCTGAACAATATGAAACTCATTTACAACAACAACTTAAAACCAATAAGACCTTAGCAAAAGATAAGCCTTTTTTTATTTCTGCCACTTTTGTTTTGTTGTGCATTCAGACTGTTTTAGAAATATCCTTGGAAAAGGCATTAGATTGTTTGACGGAAGGAGGTAATGATGCTGGTATAGATGGTTTGCATATTGGTGATTTACAAAATAACGAATTTATAGTGACACTATTTCAGGGTAAATATAAAGCAAATCGTGATGGTACGGCTAATTTTCCAGAAAATGCTGTTGTCAAGATACTCAATACTATTGGCGCATTATTTGATCCCGATAAATCTTTAACGTTTAATCTACAATTACAACAAAAGATTGAAGAAATACGCTCCTTAATACGAGATGGTTATATTCCAACTGTACGTATTATGCTTTGTAATAATGGTTTACCTTGGAATGAGATCACACAACAGTACATTGATAGCACAAATTTTGGCGATCAAGTTAGTTGCACACATATTAACCATGATAAATTAGTAGAGTTATTACAAAAACCAAAGCCAATCAATGAGAGTCTACAATTGGTAGGTAAAGGACTTGTTGAAGAATTTAACTATCGGCGTATATTAATTGGCAAAGTATTGGTGACAGAGATCAGAAAACTATTTACTCAACATGGTAATAAACTATTAGAACGCAATATTCGTCATTATTTGGGATTCCACAAAAGCTGGGTTAATCAAGAAATTCAGAATAGTTTGATTGATGAAGAAAAACGCCAGAATTTCTATTTTTATAATAATGGTATCACGATGATTTGCAGTAAGTTTCGCCACAATGCTTTGCAAAATCAAAATTATTCTGTCGTCATAACTGATTTACAAGTCATTAATGGTGGGCAAACTTGTCTGGCAATAAAAAATACATTAGATGATTTTTCTGGTGATATTGACTTATCTTTTCAAAATACTTATGTGTTACTACGCCTTTATGAGTTGGATGAAGCTGATGAGAATTTAGTTCATGACATTACTTACGCCACTAATAGTCAAAATCCAGTTGATTTACGTGATTTAAGAGCCAACGATGCCATTCAACGAAAATTGGGACTTGGAATTAAAGATTTTGATTATGAATACGAACGCAAACGTGATGATGTAGAGCCTGATGCACCTTATGACATTTCTTCACAAACTGCCGCAGAAGCTATTTTAGCTATTTGGCGACGTAAGCCTCACCAACTTAGAGTCAATAAGGGAGATATTTTTGATCATCCATTTTATGCAGAAATATTTACTAATGAATTGAATGCAGCACAACTTGTTATAGCAGTAAGCATATTAAGAATGGTAGAAACTAAACGTAAAGGAATGAATATGGATAATTCACCTCTATTTCTTCCTTATGCTGATTATTTTTTAGCCATGTTGATAGGAAAAATGTTGCTAAAAAAATTGGATATTTCTTTAGAAAGACTAGATCATCTAAACTTTGCCCAAGCAAAAAATACACTTGATACTTTTATTCATGATTTTTATTCATTAGCCATCAACAAACTTGAAGAAGCACTTACAAAATTATATGGTGATCAAACAATTCCATTACAACAACTTTCTGCGACTTTCCGCCGTGGTGATTTGTCAAAATTTCTCTAATGAGCCAAGTAGGTATAGCAATTGTGTCTGGTTACGCTTCGCTAACCCTACCTAAAAAAATATCGTAAATAGGGGAACCACATTTTATGCCAATTGTCAAAGAATACTGATAACTGACTCAAACAGGTTTTCAAGTGTAAAATCTTTTATGAGCTTTAATTCAGAGAGATACGTGGTAGTTTATACTGTTTTATACTCAGCACGGGAATAAACTTAACTTTTGGCAACCCCAGGTTGCCACCTGGGGCTATTCACATTCAACCCCTTCGGGGTTGTGCATTTTCATTTTTTTATCATCACTTAAAGCTAAAAGTTTTCCCGATTTGCTGACGTACAAAGGCAAATCGATCAGAAAAATATTAAAAGGCACAACCCCGAAGGGGTTGAATGTGAATAGCCCCAGGTGCAACCTGGGGTTGCCCAAAAATTATAAAAGTTAAGTTTATTCCCGTGCCGAGTATAAATCCTACCTCTGTTTTCGCACTAATCCATTTAATCCAAGTCAAGGTTAGTTTCGTTGATTTTTGGTGTTTTAACGAAATATCCCTTTGATTTTTTTAAGGGGTTAAATTCAATTTATTATTGGAGAACACATCAGTTATCAGTTCCACGCAAAAGTTTCATCATAATAATCTGCGTTCTATTGTTTTTTCGGATAGAACGCAGATTGAACTGATTGTCCTGATTTACGCTGATTTTTGATCAGTGTTCCACATTTCACGCTTAAGTTTCGCTTCGCTATACTTAAGCGTGAAATAAAGTTTTTGTTTGCCTCAACTTTTGCGTGGAAATCAGTTTCATCAGGCCATAATCTGCGTTCTATTGATTTTTCGGATAGAACGCAGATTGAACTGATTTTTTTTTGATTTGATCAGTGTTAATCAGTTTCATCAGGCCATAATCTGCGTTCTATCATATCTCACGACTATTCATTCTACTGGCAATGCTAACACTTCATCAATATGAGAAACGCCTGCAATTAACATCAATAAACGATCTAATCCCAACGCTACTCCTGCACAATCAGGCAAGCCTGATTCCAAGGCCGCTAAAAATGCCTCATCCAACGGATAAGTCGGTAAATTGATGGCTTGTCTTTTGCGTAAATCGGCTTCAAAACGTTCACGTTGTTCAACCGGATCAGTCAATTCATAAAATCCATTCGCTAATTCAATGCCTTGCACATACACCTCAAAACGTTCTGCCCATTCAGGATCATTAACCCGTTTTCGCGCTAAAGCCGCTTGGCTGGCCGGAAAATCCGTAATCACTGTCGGCAGAATTTCGCCTAAATGGGGTTCAATCTGATGAGACAAAATCAATTCTAAACACGTATCGCGATCCCATTCCTCCACATCTGACAATCCAAATTGGGCCGCATACGCTTGTAAAACAGACAAAGCCGTCTTTAAAGGATGCAAACCCGTATAGTGTTCAAACACGGTGCAATAACGCAAACGCTCTGCGGATGGACAATGCAATAAGGTTTGCAATAAGACATCGACTTCTTCAATTAAATCCTCTTTATTAAAGCCAGGGCGATACCATTCTAATAAACTAAATTCAGGATGATGCCAACGCCCCGCTTCACCATCACGAAATACTTTACAAATTTGAAAAATAGGCCCACTACCCGCTGCTAACAAGCGTTTCATCGCCAATTCAGGCGATGTCTGTAAAAACAAACGTTTAGGATTCGGCCCATGATAATCAGTATAAAAAGGTTCAATATTCAGATCAGGTACACAAGCGCCAGACAATATAGGCGTTTCAACTTCTAGCACATCGCGCTGTTCAAAAAAGGCACGGATTTCTTTATAGACACGCGCACGTAAAAGCACGGTTTTAAAATGGGCTGTAGGTTGCCATGTCATTATCAATCGGTAATCCTTGTAAGCTTAAATAAACACTGACTGTAACAAATCAGTAGAACACCATTAAAATAATGGGGTTTCCCATTATTTGAAAGGGCGTGTTCGCCCTCTGATTATTAATCATTGATTTTTGCAATGACTTTGACATACCAATCCTCATCTTCAGGAGCAACGCGAAGCATATTAAAATCATATTTTCTCGCTTCAATTTCCACCCCTCTAGCATCATCAATTAACAAATCAATACCAAAAGCGGGCGGATATTTCGTACAGCGCATTTTGACATGCTGTTCATGGACAATTAAATTGACAACACCCCCTAAAAAAATACCCTGCCATCGAAACAATAGCCGTAAATAAAAGATATCTCGCATTGATGACGTATAAATCCAAATCTCATTTCCCTGTTTTTGTAAACCTTGCATTAATTCAATCGTATGTTTTCGCAACGCTTCAAATCCCAATAACTTTAAAAACCACTTTTCAGATTGGGCATCCAGTGGAAAAGGATACAGATCACGAATCAATGTATTGTCTAAATCAAAAGCAATTCGCATTGGTTTTTTTAGCCCTTTTAGAAACGGGTGCATTCCCAAAAAATGGTTATTATCAATTGCTTGCAAAATAAATTTGGAACGAAAATTTATAATAACTGATAACTGATAACTCTAAACTTGATGTTTGACAAGATTATTTTATCGTCAAACCTTGAATTCTAATGAAAACACAGAATATGTGCCAATATTAGATGAAGAGGCGGCTATCACTGTGGCAAAGTTGAAAGCAACCAATGAAGCTCTGAAAAAATTCGATGCTCAACAGCTTGCCATCGCCATACAACATCATTGTGATTCATTTCTAACCAATGACATTAGACTTAAACGGGTTATTGATTTACTGTGAGGAAACAGACATACAACAAATGAGTTATATTTTAAAGCATTTTGATACTGAACTTATCAAATTTAAGATGAGTTCAAAGGGTATCGAGGGTTTATCTGTAGAAATTGTTGAGTGCTATAACAGTCAGTCACTTTTTCCGATTGATTTAGAGCAGACAAATAGCGGTTTGCTGCACTGGCTGAAAAGACGAGTCATACCCAGAAATAGAGCGTTTGTTCAAAGCTTTCTGGCAAAACTTGGGCTTAATGTGAATGATACTAAGGGAATCATTGAGATTTGCAAAGGCTTATCGCTTAATGATTGCTATTGGATTGTAGATGAGCGTTTTGACGGTTCCTTTGATGATTACAATTTGTATGATAATCAATTCAGCCGTGTATTGTCGATAATAGCTTACACCGGATACGGTAACACAACTCGACGTGATTTTGCTTCTACTCCAGAGTTAACCACTGGTGGTATGCTGGCTAAATGTTGGCGCAGACTCAATGGCAAGATAATTCTTTACAAGGCGGGTTCTACTGGTGCTGCTAATGCGGGAAATGAACCCTATTCTGAGTTTTATGCATTTCAAATAGCTGAAACAATGGGGCTCAATACCGTAGAATACAATTTAAAGAAATGGAAGAGACAGCTTTTCTCAACATGCGAATTGTTTACCAGCAAAGCATTTTCTTATGTTCCAGCCGGTAGAATTGTGACAGACGGTGGATGGGTAGCCATTATAAGATATTATAAGGCACTGGGTGAAAGATATTATGAGTCACTTGTCGATATGCTGATTTTTGATGCCGTCATTTGCAATGAGGATAGACATTTTGGCAACTTCGGTTTGATTGTCGATAACGAAACCAACCAAATCGTAGAAACGGCACCTATATTTGATAACGGCTTATCGCTTTTTAACTATGCTATGGAAGAGGATTTAAAGGATGCCGAGGCTTATGCTAAAACGAGATTGATGGCCACTTCACAGGATTTCATGACATTCGCAAAAGAAGTGGTAACCCAAAAACAGAAGAAAAAATTGCGAAATTTAATCAATTTCAAATTCAAAAAACATTCACGATATAATTTACCCGCAAATCGGTTGAAATTGATAGAGGAATTGATTCAAAAAAGAGTGCAAGCACTTTTAGTGATATAAAAATAAGAGTTTGGTAGGGTGGGCAAAAACCAATGCCATTTCGTATTGGGCAGACACGCAGGGCAGACACGCAGGTATGCCCCTACAAACCCCACGTCATGACGGGCTTGTAGGGGCGAACCTGCGTGTTCGCCCTAATGGCATTGGGGCAAAAACACGTTTTGCCCACCCTACTTCATCTGGTTGAATAGGCAGATTTGGATAGGTTTTGCCATTGTTAAATGTTCACTTCGATAAACCATTTTGGTTTCATCCGGCCAAAGTCTTTCCTGATATTTGTTTTGAGCGTCTTTTTTGAGTCCAAAACAGATTCTTGTCCGTCTTCTCGCACAAAGACAACCCAATGCCAATAGGGTTTATTCTTTTCTAGGTGCCATTTAATTGAGAGCAATGCACAATTGGGCAATGCGTGCCAGCCTGAAAAGGGGATTGTTTTGTTGTCTACTTGAATACCTAACTGATCTAATAAACGGCGGATAGCGTCTGTTTCTGACCACAATGCGGAATCGTTTGCATAGACTCCTATACTATTTGCAACCCTTTTTGCTTTGGCATAAGAAATACCCGCTATCGCTGCCGCACTGGCAATCGCACAGCCAGAAATTTCCTCTTGAACGACTGGTTTCATTTTTAATGCCTCATTAACCGTTATATTATAGGGCGAACACGCAGGTTCGCCCCTACAAGATTTGTGTAGGGGCGAACCTACGTGTTCGCCCTTGTCATGTGCCTGTGAAATTATTTTTATGAACATCTATATCAGCTTTTTATCGAATCTGGCGGTGATTCACACCACGAAGCAATCACACACTCTCCACATTTCGGCTTACGAGCGAGACAAGTATAACGCCCATGCAAAATCAGCCAATGATGTGCATCCTTTTTATACTCATCTGGCACACACTTTAACAACTTTTCTTCAACAGCGCGCACCGTTTTACCGGGTGCTAAACCCGTTCTATTAGCCACTCTAAAAATATGGGTATCAACCGCAATAGTGGGTTCACCAAAGGCCGTATTTAAAATGACATTCGCCGTTTTTCGCCCCACCCCGGGCAAGGCTTCCAAAGCTGCGCGTTCAGATGGCACCGCGCCATCATATTCTTTAAGCAATATTTCACACGTTTTGAGAATATTACGTGCTTTAGTATTAAACAAACCAATTGTTTTGATAAATGTCTTGAGCTTTTCTTCCCCCAAAGCCAATATGCCTGAAGCCGTGTTAGCTACTTTAAATAACGAGGGTGTTGCTTTATTAACACTTTTATCAGTAGCCTGGGCTGACAGCATAACCGCTATCAACAATTCAAAAGGTGTACTATAATTCAACTCTGTTGTTGGATGAGGATTTTGTGCTTTTAAACGAGCAAAAATCGCATGACGTTGTTGAGTATTCATGTTAATAAATGTGCTGATTTGATTGATAGAACGCTGATAACTGAATCAATGTAGGGTGGGTAACGGGTTTTTGTTGCCCACCATTCAAATCTTAAAAAATAAAATGAATCGTTTTTTATAGGAATTGTCTAACTGAATCAATGTAGGGTGGGTAACGGGT
>QNEL01000295.1 GCA_003645185.1 Candidatus Parabeggiatoa sp. nov. 3 | reverse complement strand
GTTGGATAGTTAGATGGTGGGCAGCAAAAAGACGCTACCCACCCTACGAGGAATGGTACTTTCATTAAATGTTACCAACAAAACGGTTAGGGATAACTATTTTTGTTCTCTATAATTAACAATTTCACTTAAGGAGTTTTGCGCGCAAAACTCCTTAAGTGAAAAACAATTAACAATTAACAATTAACAATTTCACTTAAGGAGTTTTGCGCGCAAAACTCCTTAAGTGAAAAACAATTAACAATTTATTATGCCCTTTCAAGATATTTTTGTCATACAAATCTTAGGTATGTTGATCGCCAAGAAGTTTTCTGGCATAGCCAGTTTTACAATTGGCAATAATCAGGATGAAGTGGCCGGTGTCTGGTTTGAACAAGGCATGATTGTCAGTGTACGTTATTCTACTTTTTCAGATACGCAAGCCCTGAAAATGATGGCTTGGAAGCATCATGGCGAGTTAGATTTGAAACCCGTACCGCTCGCTGAGAATCCTTTGGCAAATTATTCAATTCTAGTAGAAGAGTTAATTGCCGAAGCGCCTACTGACGTTATTAATACTTACCCCATGCTGATGAAGAGTTTTGTCACACGCATGAAATT
Source organism: Candidatus Parabeggiatoa sp. nov. 3 (assembly GCA_003645185.1). Taxonomy (GTDB): domain Bacteria; phylum Pseudomonadota; class Gammaproteobacteria; order Beggiatoales; family Beggiatoaceae; genus Parabeggiatoa. The sequence goes on along the minus strand of QNEL01000295.1, from coordinate 9,286 downwards.
AAAGCCCCTGAAAAATTCTCTGTTGAGTGTAACGGGTTTAACGGTTTTTGGACAGATGAGTTCTGGGAATCAGTTAATAGATATTCCAAGGGCAAATTTGTCAGAAGAAGCCTTTTGGACGGGTTTTTGGTACCTAACTTGTCATGGTTTAGTCATCACAAGTTATGCTAACTTCCTCGGTATGCTAGTGCAGCAATTGCAAGATGAGTTAATTAAGGAGATGAAGAAATTAATGGGAGCGCATATCGCAAAAGTCTATACCGAGCAACTTTGGCAAAATATTCAGCGCCAATGGCCTGATTGGGCAAAAGGAACACAACCCGATCCCATTTATGGCACTTCTCCCTACCAATTTTGGACTCAGATGATGCTCGAAACGACTGAACAAGTGGGGACACCTACTTTGCAAAAGCGTTGTTTTAAAAGCGCATTATCAACATTATCTCCCGAAGGAACGAGTGTTATTGATCCTTTTTTAAGCCAAATTTTTTAAGCGGCTCTGTTATCAGTTCCAGGCAAAAGTTTTTGCGCGCAAAACTTTTGCGTGAGCCTTCGGTGCGCGAAGCTAAATCCTGAAAATGTGAATAGCCCCAGGTGGCAACCTGGGGTTGCCAAAAAATCAATGAGAAAAAGATTAAAAAGCACAACCCCGTAGGGGTTGAATGTGAAACGCAGTAACGAGCGTAGCGAGATCATAGCCCCAGGTGGCAACCTGGGGTTGCCAAAAGTTAAGTTTATTCCAGCAAAGAGTATAACAAGTTTTGCGCGCAAAACTTGGTTTCGTGAAAAGTTAGTATTTTGAGGCCTTTATCGCTAATTTTGGCTAATTGCTGAATATCCGCCAAAATCGTTTTGATCTCCCCCCGTGAGAGAAGTTGACTAAGTCTTTGTTTTTTATCATTTTTATATTTCAATACAAAAAGTAATTGATTTATTTTTTAAATAGTCCAAAATGGGCTATTTTGATAAACTTATCTTATTGTTTTGAGGCCTTTTGATAACAAATTTAACAAAACAGTATTTATTAATAATTATCGTCTCTCACCGGGCAAAATAAATAGGGGGTATCCAGCCTCGGAGAACCGTTAATTAACTTATTGATTTTTAACGATATTTTGTTTTTGGTTTCAAGGCGAAATTTTGACCGGTTTTTTACCTTGTCAAATTGAAGGCAAGCGTTAGGGCATGGGCCCTGTGCTAATCTCAAAATCAATTTTGAACGGAAATCTAAAAGCGCGGTAACAAACTTATCTTTAAGAAGTACAGCTTCGCTAAACTTATAATGAGGATGGTGGGCAAATATTTTGCTCTCCTAAGTTTTTCAACTTAAGAAGTTTTGCGCGCAAAAAAGTGAAAAGTTGTGCCCGCGTGCAGTATAAATAATGGTGGGCAACAATCTTTACCCACCCGACATGATCTGATGGTGGGCAGCAAAAACACGCTACCCACCCTACATGATCTGATGGTGGGCAACAATCTTTACCCACCCGACATGATCTGATGGTGGGCAGCAAAAACACGCTACCCACCCTACATGATCTGATGGTGGGCAACAATCTTTACCCACCCTACGTTGAACATTGAATTAATATTAGACAACACCCACTCTACAGATGATTTCCCCAGTGGAACTGATAACTGATAACTGATAACTGATAACTGATGAAAATCTATCAAGTGGGCGGTTGTGTGCGTGATAAATTATTAGGCTATCCGAGCAAGGATCGAGATTGGGTAGTCGTGGGCGCAACACCAGATATCTTATTAAAACAGGGTTATACGCAAGTTGGACGTGATTTCCCCGTTTTTTTGCATCCCACGACGCATGAAGAATACGCGTTGGCGCGCACTGAGCGGAAAACGGGGCGCGGTTATACGGGTTTTAGCGTTTATGCTGCGCCTGATGTGACTTTAGAAGATGATTTACGGCGACGCGATTTGACGATTAACGCGATGGCCGAAGACGGCGAGGGGCGACTGATTGATCCTTATAATGGTTTAGCCGATTTACGGGCCTGTATTTTGCGGCATGTTTCGTCTGCCTTTGTTGAGGATCCAGTACGCATTTTGCGCTTAGCTCGATTTGCCGCTCGGTTTGGTTTTATAGTCGCTGACGAGACTTTGGCTTTGATGACTGAAATGGTGAACAAGGGTGAAGTCGATGCCTTAGTGCCAGAGCGCGTGTGGCAGGAAATGGTGCGTGCCCTGAGTGAACGGCAACCTGATTTGGCAATTGAAGTGTTAAGACAGTGTGGTGCCTTAGCGCGAATATTCCCTGAAATTGATCGCCTTTTTGGTGTCCCGCAGACGGCTAAATCTCATCCTGAAATTGATACGGGCCAACATGTACTATTATGTTTGCAACAAGCGCGACTTCTGACTGATGATAGCCAGGTGTTGTTTGCGGTATTAACCCATGATTTAGGTAAAGGCACAACGCCGAGTTCACAATGGCCTCATCATAGTGGCCATGAGGAACGCGGTGTTGAATTGATAGAGACATTATGTCATCGTTTACGTGTGCCTAATCAGTATGCTGATTTAGCGGTATTGGTAGCACGTTATCATACGCATTGTCATCGGATTGCTGAATTATCGCCCGAAACCTTGCTCAACACGTTGCAAAGCTTAGATGCTTTTCGCCGCCCACAACGATTTGAACAATTTTTATTAGCCTGTGAAGCGGATTCACGCGGCCGTAGTGGCTTTGCTGATCAACCTTATCCTCAAGCGGACCAATTTCGCCATGCCTTTGAAGTGGTTTTAAAAGTGGAAGTGGCCGCTATACTCGCAGAGGGATTTAAGGGGGCTGAGATAAGGGAAGAATTACAGCGGCGGCAGGCGCAAGCTTTAACGAAAGGGTTTCTATAGTTCAATACCTTCGCCAATTTTAAAAATTAGCCATTTCAAAAATAAATACTGATTTTTATTTTAAGCAAAATCAATTTTTCAGGCTTTCACTTAAGAAGTTTCGCTTCGCGAAACTTCTTAAGTGAAAATGTTTTTGCGCGCAAAAACATTTTCACGCGCGCCACGAAGCGAAGCGCAACGTAGCGCGTGAAAGCCTGAAAAGTTAAAAATTGACATTGGCTCAAAATTGACGTTTTTTACAATTTGGCGAAGGTATTGATAGAGATATTAGAGATTTAGACCGATTTAATACAACTCATTGATTTAATTGAAATTATTATTTTAGTAAGCGTCATAAAATCAATATTTCACTTAACAAGTTTTTATCGCGAAAAACAACTTGAAGCGCGTTGTTTAGCGAAGCTAAACTTTAGCCTTCCCGCGTGAAATCTCGGTATCAGTTTTCGCTATGCAGAAACTGATACCGAGAAACTTAAATTTAATCGGTATAATGTTTACTGAAAGTACAACGCATTGAAGAAACTTCAAAGCGCTACGCTAAATCAAACGGATTTTTTATTTTTTTGTTTTGATCGTTTTTAATTGCTCACGCTTCGAGCTTCGAGCTTCGAGCTTATCATTCAGACTTGATTTCGTATCGAAGCCTTGAAAACGGTCAAAAGTTCTTGTGCTACTTTTGGCAACTTTCGATGTTCAAATTGAGGCCCCAACTTGAACATCGAAAAAAAATTGACTGACATGAAACGATTGATTTCAGCCAATTTGTCTGATTATTTGGTACCCTTTAGGCACCGACAACGACTTTAGGCATCGGCTTTGTTTTTTTAGGTGGCATTTGTTCAGGCTTAACATTGGATAGCAGCATGGTATCTGCCTCATCAATGTCTACGATTTGTTTGTGAATATCAAGCAGAGGCAATTCGTAATCATTCCAACCTTTCACGCCCGTTTTTAACGACTTCACGGACTGATAACCCATTAGTTGCATGGTATGAGCCGCTAGGATGCTACGATTACCAGATCGGCAAATCACGATGATATCATTCTCCCGTGCCATGACGAGATCAGGCACAGTCTCATCATAACCATAATCACAAGCGGCTTCTAAAATGCCACGCGGTACATTCATAGCCTTTTTGATATGGAAAGCCTCAAATTCATCAGGTTCACGTATATCAAGTAACATTGGGGATTGCTCTGTTTCTAGGGATTCTTGTAAATCCCAAGGATAAATTTCTTCGACTGTTTTTAGACAATCAGCCACTAAATTTTGGTAACTTTTCATAACGCTTTTACTTAGTTTTTGAGTAAGGTATTATAAACAAAAGCACTAGGCACTTCGCATCAGTATTTTATAACATTCTAATATTTCTTGCTAGGGACTTGCAAAGCGTCGCATAAGGTGAACGTTAAGTGCAAAATGCGGTTTTTCCGTCCAGTAATGGCGAACATGATATTAATAACTCATTAATTTAAAATCATTTTTATTGAATTTTAATGAGTTTGACAAGACCATTCTTAAAATAATTAATTGTACCCATAACAAATTAAATTTTGGAAAGAGTACAAATGATAGTATATTATAATACGCTTATACAATAAGCTTAGGATCGATGAAAAATTAACTTCCCCCGATATCCTCTATAAACATCAATAGTGGTATATAAGGATTGAGGAAGTTATTTTTGAGCCGTTCCGAAGCAAGCAAGCATTTCAAAAGATTTTTTAATCACTAATTCAAGATGAAGAGGTATAAAATGGAACAGAATTACTACGATACCGTGACCCAATTGGAAAAAGCGTCAACAAACCGTGAGTATGTACTTGGTTGGATGGGCGGCTATTTACAAAACCCCCCTCGTGAAGAGCAACGGGTTACAGATGGCTATGAGGCTGGGTACACCGATGGCGGCAACGGTAATACCAACTCTGCTTCAAAGTGGGCAAAATAAATCAGCAAACGGCCCTCATTTTTTGATAATGGGTAATTGTAAAAGGGCAATGAGTCATGACCGATTACAGGTTACCCATTATTCCAAGCGAAAGCTTCTTTCAATAGAGTAGTCTTTTAATGAGGCATTTTGCTTTCCAAAACGTTCTTTGAACTTGGGAGAATGGAAGACTATTTTCTAAATGATTGATTTTTATGTTTTTTGTAGGGACTACCAATAGGAAGTCTCTACAAACCCTCGCATTGTTCTAATGGATGGTGTGAATGGTCAATTATCTAAAAAATTTCAATTTATTAAATGGGAGGTAGCTAAAATATTCATTATGAAAAATTAATTTCTTAAATGAAAAATGAACAAAAAATGATAAAATCACTTTTAATCAGGATTATTTATATAACGCTTTGATTTGACATGATTCAATTCAAGTTAGCCGCATTTCCATTGTATGTTATTCCCCCCAATCCGCTATACTGTCACTCCAGCGTTTTGTAAAATTTGATTTGTCTAAAAATGAAACACTTCAAAAATTTTAGAACGAAACCGCCGAAAAATCATAGTACACCTATTACCATTTCCATTTTATCCCGATTTTACTTTACAAAGCACATAAGGAGGTCAATAAATTAGATGCCTATAGTCCGTATGTACAGTACGCTTATCTGCCCTTATTGCATGAGAGCAGAAGGCCTACTGAATAAAAAAGGGGTGCAAGTAGAAAAGATTTTAGTGAAGAATGAACAAGAGATGATAAATATGGCTGAAATCACAGGACGGCGTACTGTCCCCCAAATTTTTATTGGGGAACGGCATGTGGGTGGTTTCGATGATCTTGTTGAACTGGATATGGCAGGAGAACTTGATCCCCTCTTGGCTCCGTAAACCATTATCACCTCAATTCTCAATTCTCAATTCTCAATTCTCAATGACTCAGTGAACCGTGATCAATGAGAGGATATTCTCAATTATCAGTTATCCAATACCTTCGCCAATTTTAAAAATTAGCCATTTCCAAAAAAATACTGATTTTTAGCAAAATCAATTTTTCAGGCTTATGTTTTTGCGCGCAAAAACATTTTCACGCGCGCGGTGAAGCGAAGCGAAACAAAGCGCGTGAAAGCCTGAAAAGTTAAAAATTGACTTCTGCTCGAAATTGACGATTTTTACAATTTGGCGAAGGTATTGTTATCATTATCAGGTTTAATCAGCGTTCTATTCCAAATTGATAGTTGACAAACTTAAATTGATTACTGACAACTCATCACTGATTGGTTTTAGTTTTTGCCGCGCAAAAACTCGCAAAGAACTGATAACAGCAGAGTTGATTTTCACGCAAAAGAATTGATTTCCCGATGCGTCGTTTTTGCGCGCAAAAACTGGGGCAAAGAATTGATAATTGATTCATTGATATAGAGTGTTGTAAAATTCGCACCAGTGTCGCGTATAAGTCACACCGTGCGGGTGCTATACAACTCAAACCTATTCCACCATAAAAGTCGTTTGAGTCAAAGTCAACTTTAAATTTGTGTGGTTTAATTGATACACTGTGATATTTTTGCCAAAATGGCATAAGCTTCATTCAATGGACAATGGACAAGTGAACACAATTAACTAATTAACAATGGACTAAAAGTTTTATCCGTGGCTTTAATCAAAGCCTTGTCATTATAGCTTTGCAAAATGTTCTGTGTTCTGCGCGAATGTTGTTAGTTAACTTAGGCCGACATGAGTCATCTTTTTGGTCACTGTTTTTCATTTTTGATTTTTAGCCTAAAGTTCAAATACTTTGAGCTATAGATTTTCAGGTAAATAATTTCACAAAGGGCTTTCGCGGTGGTCTGCCCCTACAAGACATTATGTTTATGGATTTATGTAGGGGCTGCCCTTGCGTGTTCGCCCCTGTTGTGAAATTATTTTTCTGAAGGGGGCTTTGAAAATCGTGCTTGGCTTCGGGCAGTTTAAGTTGCCCAAGTTGCCCAAAATGTTCATAGATTAACTCCTGAACTCCTGAAGTCATTTTTGAACAAAACTATATTTCACATTTCACTGTTCATGCCAGTTTTGGGTTTTACTGATGTTAACATCTATAGAATTTTAATCCACAGCCCCGAAAACACACTTTTTTAAAATGGGTTTAGGGCATTTTTTCAAATACTTTAACTAGAATTTTAACCCACAGCCCTCGCCCATTTTTAAAAAGGGTTGGGGATTTGGATTTTGAATTTCGGTGAGGAATATATATCTATGTCTGCTTACTTTAGCCGTAAAATTTTGATAGGGGTAGTCACGGGTACGCTGCTGTCAAGTGCAGTGGCTTCCGTTTTTGCTCTCGACCCTGGTAATCTGCTTGATTCTCAAGGTAATCCGGTTTTAACAACACGTCCTGACGAATGTGTCAAGACACCTAATACGCCTAATCTGCCTGCTAAACCGTATAGAATATGCGGTGATATCGTTGACAGAGATTTCGATGGCATATTCGATGACGAAGATGTCTGCCCTGATAACAGCCGTCAAGAGATCAGCCGTGGTGTTGAAAAAAGTGGGCCTCGGAAAGGTTGCCCTGTAGACGGCGACAATGACGGTGTGCCTGACTATCGTGATGATTGCAGCAGAAACACGCCGTTAGAAGTTTCTAAGGGAGTCGATGCACGCGGTTGTCCGCGAGATAGTGATCAAGACGGGGTGCCTGATTATAAAGATATGTGTCCAGGCACGCCATTTGGTATCGAAATTAACGTCGATGGTTGTGCGGTTATAATACAGCCGAAGGCACCAACCGTCCTTTCAGGTGATGTTGCCTTTGCCTTCAATAAAGCGGATTTGAGCGAGCCTGGCCAGCAAGCCCTTCAAGAACTTCTCCACAATGCGGGCGGGGCTGATTTGATCAATAGTCTGACGGTTGTCGGTTATACAGATAGTACAGGGCCTGAAGAATACAACCTGAAGTTGTCTCAAAAGCGGGCGACCAGTGTTGGCAATTACTTTGTTAGCCAAGGTGTCTCTTCTAGCAAGATTAGCGAAGAAGGTATGGGCGAAGAAAATCCCATTGCGCCTAACAACACAAAGGACGGTCGCAGAGCGAATCGTCGCGTCGAAATCACCGTCACGCGCTATAATAAAATAGATAGATAAGAAAAAAACGGGTTGAGTTTAAATTCTTTTAACCTGTTAACAGTTATGTCGTTTTAGACACTCGCTGCGATGTTCCTTAAGGAGCATCGCATTTTTTTTGATTCACAGTACCATCAATGCGTTTTTGCAAAACAGACTTACGAGAAACAGATGACACACTATGAAACTCATTATCACAGGTGGTGCAGGCTTTATAGGCTCTGCGGTTATTCGTTATCTTATCAAGGCAACGCAAACAACGGTTCTTTGTCTTGATAAACTCACTTATGCTGGCAATCTTGATTCTCTAAAACCGGTGTCAAATAATCCCCGTTATCATTTTGCTCAGGTGGATATTTGTGACGGGCCGGCATTAGAACAAGTCGTCGCCGAATTTCGGCCCGATGCCATTATGCATTTAGCGGCTGAATCGCATGTTGATCGATCTATAGATGGCCCCGCTGAATTTATCAATACGAATATTGTGGGCACTTACACTTTACTTGAGACGGTGCGAAGTTATTGGCAATCGCTTGACAGCGAACAGAAAACAGCGTTTCGTTTTCATCACGTCTCAACGGATGAAGTGTATGGCAGTTTGGGCAAGACTGGATTCTTTTTAGAATCAACACCTTATCAACCCAATTCACCGTATTCTGCCAGTAAAGCAGCCTCAGATCATTTAGTGCGCGCATGGCATCACACCTATAAACTGCCCGTCGTGACAACCAATTGTTCCAATAATTATGGGCCCTATCAATTCCCTGAAAAACTGATTCCTTTAATCATTCTCAACGCCTTGGAAGGCAAACCCTTACCCGTTTATGGGCAAGGCGAAAATGTGCGTGACTGGTTATATGTTGACGATCATGCGCGTGCGCTGTGTTTAGTGCTAGAGCTGGGCAAACTGGGTGAAACGTATAATATTGGGGGGCATAATGAAAAAACGAATTTGGAAGTTGTGCAAACATTATGCAGTATTCTTGACGAACGCTTGCCAACGTCAAAACATAAACCACATCATCAATTAATCAGCTTTGTCACTGATCGCCCCGGGCATGACTTGCGTTATGCCATTGATGCGAGCAAAATTGAAAAAACTTTAGGTTGGAAACCGCAAGAAACATTTGAGACGGGTTTACACAAAACCGTGCAATGGTATTTAGACAATCAAAACTGGTGGCAACGAGTGCGCGATGGTAGCTATCAGGGTGAACGTTTAGGTTTGTTATGTGCGACCCGTTCCGTTCAAAATGCAATAAAACGCATGTAAAACGGGCTTAAATAGGAAGTATCTATTTTTGATAACTCAGAGGTTGTGGGGTTAAAGCTACCCTAAGACGACCTAAAGT
>QNEL01000294.1 GCA_003645185.1 Candidatus Parabeggiatoa sp. nov. 3 | reverse complement strand
GTTGTGATGAAAAGGTGATCAGTACAGAAATCGTACTGACCAAATAGCTTTAAGCTCGTCCTTTATGGGACGTAAAGTGATCCTTGAGACATATAAATAGGGTTTTTACGTTAAGTACACCTTTTAGTGAACGCTACCCTTAATACTTAACCACAGAGCGAGGGACTGGATCAAACATCCCAGGGTGCTCATCACCTATCTAACTGCTGCTGATTATTCTCAGCCCTCTGTTAGTTCCATACTATGGAATACCATAGATTAGGTAACTATACTGCATCAGATTCAAAACGGCACTCGGCATCTTTTTTTCAATGCCAATAGCATAATTATAACTTAATGGGTTAGTTAATAATTCACTATTGACAAATCAAGCCTAAGTTTTGAACACTTGAATATAAACTTTAGTAATCCAAACTATTCTTATATACTAATTTTAAATTTTAAGCAAGTGTTGAATGTTTTGATTTATCAGTTATCAGTTATCAGTTATCAGTTATCTCTTCTCGCCTTTAGACGACAAAGAAAACCATAAACTATTGATCTTTAAAAGCCACTTCATTTTAATAAAAAAACAATTCACAATGTTTAACAAATCACTCATTGCTAATTATTTAATTGCTAATTATTAAACTTTATTATGATTAATGATTAAATTAATATTAGATCAGCGTAAATCATGACAATCAGTGTAATCAGCATTCTATCAAGTTTTTTTGTCCCAGTTTTTGCGCGCAAAGACTTTTATTTGTTCAAATCCTCCAGAGCGATTTAACATTATCTTGTACATCGTTTCACAATAACATCGTTATTTCGTTTTACAATTTAAAAAATGAACTTTTTACCTATATTCTTAAATATCCGCGAACAATCCTGTTTAGTTGTCGGCGGGGGAACAACGGCCGCCCGTAAAGTCGAAACGTTGTTACGGGCAGACGGTAGTGTCACCGTCGTCGCGCCAAAGTTGAGCGATCAATTGAGTCAATGGGCTGCTGAAAAGCGCATTACTCACCGCCAAGCTCATTTTGCCCCTTCGGATTTAAAAGACTGTATTTTGGTGATCGCGGCAACGAATGATAAAGCGGTTAATGAGCAGATATCAAAGCTGGCACAGGCACAAGGTACACCAGTCAATGTGGTGGATCAACCCGAATTATGTCGTTTTATTATGCCCTCCATCATTGATCGTTCACCTGTACAAATTGCCGTTTCCAGCGGCGGCGCTTCACCCGTTTTAGCGCGGTTATTACGCGCTCGCTTAGAAACCATGGTGCCAGCGGCCTACGGAAAACTAGCGGATTTTGTAGCCAGCTTTCGCGGTAAAGTCAAACAACGTCTATCATTTACAGAACGCCGTCGATTTTGGGAACGGGTTTTACAAGGGCCGATTGCAGAAATGTGTTTATCAGGGCACACACAAGCGGCCACTGAAGCTTTAGAAGACTTGATTGAAAAAACGGACAGTACATCGTATGGTGAAGTGTATCTCGTTGGCGGTGGGCCAGGCGATCCTGATTTATTAACCTTTCGCGCATTGCGTTTAATGCAGCAAGCCGATGTTGTTCTCCATGATCGTTTAGTCTCACCGGCCATATTGGATTTAGTCAGACGTGAAGCGGAACGCATTTACGTTGGCAAAGAGCCCACTGATCATCCTGTTCCACAAGGCGAAATCAATCAATTACTGATTCGTTTAGCGAAAGAAGGCAAACGAGTATTGCGTTTAAAGGGTGGCGATCCGTTTATGTTTGGGCGAGGCGGTGAAGAAATCGAAACCTTAATGGATGAAGGGATAGCTTTCCAAGTGGTGCCAGGAATTACTTCGGCCACAGGCTCATCGACTTATGCCGGCATTCCGCTCACCCACCGTGACTATGCCCAATCCTGTATTTTTGTGACAGGGCACCTAAAAGACAATAGCACCGATTTAAATTGGACGATGCTCGCTCAACCGCATCAAACCGTCGTGATTTACATGGGTTTACGCGCCTTGCCCGTCATTTGTCGTGAATTAATACAACATGGGCTACCCGCTGACAAACCCGCTGCCCTAGTTCAAAAGGCCACCACTTCTGATCACCGCGTTTTAGTAGGGAATTTAGAAACCCTCCCCAACATCGTTGAAAATGCAGAGATAAAACTATCCAGTATTATTATCATAGGCGACGTTGTCAAACTGCATCAAAAACTCGCCTGGTTTAGCCCATTACCTAAAAATTAACAATGTAGGGTGGGTAAGTTCGTTTCGACGCCCAGCGTCGAAACGAACTTGCCCACCATCCCGCTAACGAATAAACGAGAGGGTTTAAACCCGTATTTTTATATGGGATTAAAGCTATGGCGGAAGCCATAAGCAACTTGTGTATAACGATAAGCGTTTACGCTTTGAGAAATCCCCAAAAAATAATTATCCGAGCCTGCCATTTCATGGCATTTTTGCACGCAAAAACTGGGGCAAAAAATGACAATGTAGGGTGGGTAAGTTCGTTTCGACACCCAGCGTCGAAACGAACTTGCCCACCATCTCGCTATTACATGAACCTGATCGATGGCATGGTGGGCAAGCGGGCAACACGATTTGGGGTATTTTTGATATCATGGGTGCCCGCTTACCCACCCTACGACATGAACCTGATCGATGGCATGGTGGGCAAGCGGGCAACACGATTTGGGGTATTTTTGATATCATGGGTGCCCGCTTACCCACCCTACGAATATTTGTGTGCATACATAGAGTAGCCCTACGGGGATATTTGATTTTTTGGATATTCCTTGGCCGAATAACAGGAGTCCACTATGAAAAAACTAATCCTATTTTTAATGCTCGCATTAGGCATTTTACACCAAAATGCCTTAAGTTTTTCTCAAAAACCCGACATTGAGTCACTTCATAACGCTGCCGAACGCGGTGATGTTGCCGCTCAATTTCAATTAGCCACGGCCTATTATACTGGTCAAGGTGTCTCTCAAAACCACGCAGAAGCCGTTAAATGGTATCTCAAACTAGCCAAAAAAGGATTTGCAGCGGCTCAACACAATCTAGCTGTCGCCTATAGTCGGGGAGAAGGTGTCCCACAAAGTGATGAAAAAGCTTTTGGGTGGTATCTCAAAGCGGCTGAACAGGGAGATAGCCGTGCCCAAAATAATTTGGGCAATCTCTATAAAAGAGGCCAAGGTATACCTCAAGATGATTTCGAGGCAACCAAATGGTATAGACAGGCGGCGGAACAAGGTAATCCGATATCCCAATATCATTTAGGCATTGCGTATCACTTAGGGCAAGGTGTCTCTCAAGATGAGCATGAAGCAATAAAATGGTATAGCAAAGCCGCAAAACAAGGGCAGGTTGAAGCACAAATGGCTTTGAATGCTTCCCCCCCAGATCATCGGGTAACCGAAGGCCCGAAGGCCCATGAAGCTGTCGAAACCCTTGAACAAGCTCAACAACCCGCGTTAATAGAACCCGTTGAATCCGTCGCTATTTTGGAGGAAAGCCCTTCAACAGCGGAATCGCTTGATACCACTCAAACGCAATCAGCCTGGAAAGAGGTTTCTGAATTTGAAACCGCTCCAAGCCAAGAGGCAGCAGACGACACCGAGTTCACAGAAAGCTGGACTTCAACACCGATAATGCCTAGACAAGGCCAATACGTTGTCGCATTATATTATGCGCGTCGTTCAGATAAACCCTTTATTAATCAACTGGCTACACACATCAAAGAGGCCGGTTATACAGTCGATCACATCGGCCAAGTCAAACTGAAGATTTATAAACCACAATGGGATATTCGTTACTACGATAATCGAGAGGGTGGGGAGAGCTTAAAAGCCTCTATCAGAGAGTTCATAGTCGATGTTGATGAAAGCGATGACAAAAACATTCGCGTTCGCAATTTCAGGTTTATGCGAAGTGGCGATGAGCCAATCAGAAGTGGCCGACTTGAAATTTGGATACTCAACCCTGCTTCAGCGCCCAAGTTAAGAACCGGAACTGAAACGAGGGAAGAAAACGATTGGGTTGCTGAACCAGTAGAGGCATACACGCCAACTTATAGGTTCACAGAAACTGAGGAAACCGCATGGGTTGATCCATCAACCCTTCGCAAACAGCGTATCGCGTTAAACTATGCGCGTAGAAGCGATAAAAGCTTGATCACTCAACTGGCTTCGTTTCTGAAAGAGACAGGGTATACGGTTGATAAAATAGGGCGCGTTTCGATGAAGATTTATAAATCCCAGTGGGATATCCGTTATTATTATGATAGACAAGCTGCGAATCTGTTAAAAGCCCATACTCAGGCCTTTCTGGAAAATATTGGGAAGGAGAATACAGCCATTCGGGTAAGAGATTTCAGCTTTATGTTAAAAGGCCCGCAGAAAATCAGAAAAGGCCGGATCGAACTTTGGATACTCAATCCGTAGTGGGTAGTACAATGCCATTAAGTTAGGGCGAACACGCAAGGGCAGCCCCTACATTGCCGTCGTAGGGGCGAACCTACGTGTTCGCCCTCAAATTTTCTGAACATCTATATAACGTTGATGACGCTATCCATTTTTTAAACAGTTTCATCGCTTACCACTATCAGCTTTAACCATTAACCATTAACCATTAACCCTAACATTTATGAAATTAAAGTCTGTCACCATTGAAAATTTCAGGGCGATTGAGCATATCCATTTGCCATTGCATCAACAATTAACCGTGCTAGTGGGAGAAAATGGAACGGGCAAAACGAGTATTCTGGATGCCATTAGCCTGGTTTTAGGAGCAATTCCCCACCATTTTCAAGTTCAGAAACAACGCTTTTTTGATGACAATGACATTCGACAATATTTAAAGCCAAATCAATCAAAAAATCATATCGAATACGCGCCTTATGTACGCATTAAACTTGAAAATAACGCGGGTTTAACTTGGCACTATGAATCACAAACTGCCTGTTTAAAAGATCGGAAAAGCGAACTCAACTTGAACGATTTAAATGAGTTGCACAAGCATTTAGACAAAATGATTTCTGAGTTAAATGACTCTAAAATCGTTGAACTACCTGTGCTGGCATACTACGGTATGAATCGTGATACCTTAACCATACCCAAAAATGAACCATTATATCGAGAATTTGATCGTTTTGAAGCTTTGAAAAACGCGCTTAACGTCACGCCAGATTTTTTGACTGTGTTTGAATGGTTTTTTGCCCAAGAAAATCTGGAACATAGAGAAAAGTTTGAGCGTCAAGATTTGGATTATCAACTCACGCTTTTAAAGGCGGTAAGACACGCTATTTGTCGTATGATTCCAGGAGCGAGTCATCCACGTACTCAAATGCAACCTTTACGTTTTGTAGTTGATTTAGAAATTGAAGGGGCAAAAAAGGACATTTTATCGCTAGAACAACTCAGTGGTGGTTATCGCGTCATGCTATCTTTAGTGATGGATTTAGCACGTCGTATGGCTTTGGCAAATGAACACCGTTCAGAACAAGCGATTGAATCAGAAGGCATTGTATTAATTGATGAAATTGACTTGCACTTGCATCCAAAATGGCAACAACGTGTGCTGGTTGACTTGATGAAGACTTTTCCAAACACACAATTTATTGTCACGACTCACAGCGCGCCGGTACTCACCACCGTCAAGTCAGAAAACATTGTCGTCTTGTATTACAAATCAGGAAAACTCATTGCCAGTTCACCCACCTCAAATACTTACGGTGCCCAAGCTGGAAGAGTGCTTAATGAAATCATGGGAGTTGAACAACGTCCTCCCGCAGAATTTAATGAATTTACGCACAAGCTTGAACAATATCGTCAGTTCATTCAGCGTGACGAAGGTGAAGGAGAGGAAGCCTTGAAATTGCGCTACCAACTCAATAGGTTATCTGCAAGCGATCCGGAATTGCTGAAAGCTGATATGGAAATTCGGCGGCGGCGCGTGCTTAGGAGAAAAGCATGAAAAAAGTCAAGCAACTCCAATGCGCTCCTGTTAGTTTGCAAGACTTTTTGAAAGAATATCCTTATGAAAAAAGGAATATAAAAGATTGGAAAGCCTTTGGTAACGAAGGGGGACAAGCTAAGAGTGAACTGATGCAAGCTTTAGATAATGTTCAACAGGGTTTGTGTGCTTATTGTGAGATTGAACTGGTTAAGCAAACGGATAAAGGCCCAATTTATGATCGTCAAATAGAACATTTTCACCCCAAGTCAGATATACCAAGTACCGTTGATTGGATGTTTGAAATAAGCAATTTATTTGCGGCGTGTCGAGGCGGTTCTCAGAGCCACCTATTTGGTGAAGACTCAACTTTTAAGGATAATGAGCGTTGTTTGGAGCCTTATGAGAAAAATTATAGTTGTGGGGAAGCTAAAAAAGATGACCATTTAGACCATATCATTTTAAAACCAAGCGAATTACCGGATTCCCCATCATTATTTGTGGTTTCAGATGATGGGCGTATTGGAGTTGATGAAGAGGCTTGCCGTCAAACGGGAGTTGATATTACAAAAACTTTGGAAACGATAAAACGATTGAATTTAGATTGTATGCGTTTGCGTAACGGCCGACAAGCCGTTTGGGAAAAATTGAATGATGATCTTGCGGCTGAATGGGAGCGTTTAGGTGATGATGCAACAGATGAAGATTTTGACACTTTATTAGCACATCAAGCTTACGAAATGCTGACATTTGAACCAAACGAACCATTACCTGCTTTTTTCACAACAATTCGTCGTTTTTTTGGTATTCATGCTGAAACTGTTCTTGCTCAATCAGAATCAAAAGGCTTGATGAACAAGTCAGCGTAGTATGGGTAGCGCACCCCACATTTTATTTATCAGCAGATTAAGGGCTCGGTTGCTGCGATCCTATCCACCCTTGCTTGCCACCATGATTTGTAATTGTTACATTACTTGAAAAATATGTTACTAGATTGTACGTCCTGATCAAACTGCATTTTTAGGTGAGATGGAATACGACCTTTTTCTTGCAAATAAACCATTTCTACAAAACAAATCGTGGGAATATAAATGATTATCTCACCACGATCACAAGCATCGAAGGCTTGGTTGGCTTTGGGACCAAGATGAGGGCTATCTTCTAAATACCAAATAAGGCTATGTGTATCAGTGACGAAATCGGACATTAAATAGGCACCCTTGGAAAGTTACCCCACATTTCATTTCTCGCTTCAGCCATTTCTGTTTCGCTAATTTCAAGTCCTCGCCATAAACCACGCTTTGATTGACGAGGTGCTGGTTGAGTGACTTTTAAATCAGATTCAATTTGTGTTGTGAGTGCCTGAATTAATTTCAACTTTTCAATGGTTGATCGTTGAGGATACTGTTTGTAACATACGCTGTAAATTGATATTTTTTTCCATATGTTGTCCGCCATCAGATTGTATCAATTAGAATTAACCTGATTATAACGGATTTTGGGGGCAGCAGATTTAAAAGGGCGAACACGCAGGTTCGCCCCTACAAAATGTAGGGGCGAACCGACGTGTTCGCCCCCCTTTTGAGAATCTTGTAGGGGCGAACCTGCGTGTTCGCCCCCCCCTTTTGAGAATCTTGTAGGGGCGAACCTGCGTGTTCGCCCCCCTTTTGAGAATCTTGTAGGGGCGAACCTGCGTGTTCGCCCCCCCAAAATCCGTTATAATCAGGAATTAACAAGATATCATATCCAGCCAATGCACCATAAATCTTCAAAGTGAAAACAGGGGCTACATTGGCTTAAATGACTTCAACCTAATATTGAGTATAACAAATTGACGCTATAAACGGATAAAACAGGCAATGAAAACATTCCAAATCTTACTCTCATAAAAATCATCGCCATCCTAAAGTGCATAAAAAAAGCCCTAAGTCAAACGACTTAGGGCTTGCTGTTGATTTGGATAATGGGGTGTTTTAGCCTTTTGCTTATTGTGTGTAGTGGGCAACAACGTTGCCTACCCTACCTGGCTATCGGGTTATGCGTATCCCTTCGCTCGCTCAAACTTTTTGATTTGAGCATAAAGCGTTTCAACCGTTTCACCTTCAAATAACTGATCTCGAATGTTCAAGTAATCGCTGTCGCCTTTTTGCCAAGTTGCCAAAAGACGCGCAATTTTTGATGGTGTTAGGTTTTTTAACAAAATTTCCATCGCTTCATAAAACACTTCTTGTTCATTGGGCATTTTCACTTTCATCATTTTTTCCCCCTAATGATTTTTATCTGTCGGAAAGGGCGAGTGCGGTGCGATGAGGTTTAGGTGTTTGAGCGAAAAGTGCTCAATGACTCTATCTAGTATTGAGTATAACAAATTGACGCTATAAACGGATAAAACCGGCAATGAAAACATTCCAAATATTATCTCATAAAAATCATCGCCATCCTAAAGTGCATAAAAAAAGCCCTAAGTCAAAAAACGACTTAGGGCTTGATGTTGATTTTTCGATGGGGTGTTTTAGCCTTTTGCCTATTGATGTGTGGTGGGCAACAACGTTGCCTACCCTAGCTAGTCACTGTGTCCTAAAATAACCAATCAAAAACAATAACTTATTGTATTAAATCTGACTGATTTCTAGAGTGTCATGGTACGCATTCCCACACAAAAACGGCTAGCTATCTTACGTTTGCTATTTATCATCGGGACAAATCGATTCACATGGTATACTATCTTGATCATTGTCTAAACGCTTCTTACCACACGTATTTAAGTGATAATAGGCTTCCTCACATGAACCCATAGTTCCACAGCTGCGTTTGTCTTCACAAGAAAACTTAGGAGCTGGCTTAGGAGCTGGCTTAGGAGCAGAGATCGCCGCTTTGTTGACATACAAGGCCATCCGCCAGTGCCCAGTACTACCATCAGTTCCGTGAGAACCCCCAGCATCAACATCCCAGTCACCAATACGTGTAGAATCCTTAGGGCCTGGACGAGCCGTTCCGGTGTTTGACGCGGTTAATTGAACATCGGTCACACACTGAGTTCCCGAAGAAATTGTGGCAGTGTTGGCATACATCGCCATCATCCAGTGCCCCGTACTACCATCAGTTCCATGAGAACCGCCAGCATCGACATCCCAATAACCAATCTGCTTATAGCCTTTTGGGCCACTAGGCGGGTTTGCAGAGCTTGAGGCTCTTAATTGAATATCCGTTACACAACTCGAATTTTCAGTTAAACTCCCTCCCTTGTTGCTATACAAAGCCATCCGCCAGTGCCCAGTACTGCCATCAGTTCCCTTAGAACCGCCCCCATCGACATCCCAATCACCAAGACGTGTATAACCCTTAGGGCCAGGACGAGGGGTTCCTGTGTTTGATGCTGTTAATTGGATATCAGTAACAGGTGCTTTGCACTGACACACTGACATTTTCCCCTGTACAGTGGTCCACCAATGACCTGTCCAAGCACCATGGTTTTCACAGACACTAGGACACTTGTTTTCAGCATCCTGTTGATTCCAAATGGGGCCGGCTTCCACCGTTTCCGCCGCCTGCGCGGCACTAAACGGAAGTCCAAACGCGAAGATCATGGCAGCAAAAAACAGGACTGCTCTTTTCATAACTTTTCCTCTTCAAGAGTTAAACAAAAAATTGACTCATTTTTTCATAAAATAAATAGAGTCGATGATTTGTGATTAATAACAATCACACACAATTAAATAGCTATTATCATGCCAATTGATTCAATTCATTGATAAATATTTGTACTATAAGAAATTATTCGCTATTTAAACGCCATAGAAATAATGCCAAAAATGGGCATTTTTCCCGTTTTGGGAAAAATTTTTCCCGTTTTGGAACACGCTATGGCGCTATGGATAAAGATAAATCATAAAGAAGATTTTATGGGCTTCCACTGTTGCAATTTTCGATAAAGGGTTGTTTTACCGATTCCCAACAATTTTGCAGCTTGTACTACAC
>QNEL01000293.1 GCA_003645185.1 Candidatus Parabeggiatoa sp. nov. 3 | reverse complement strand
TGTTCGCCCTTTTGAAATTATTGTTCGCCCTTTTGAAATTATTTTTCTGAAAAACTATACTGCACGCGGGCACAATTTAAACTTTTATGTTGGGCAAAATATTTTTCATATTCAACCCCAGAAGCGATGATGTTTTTTTGGAACCCCAGGTTCCACCTGGGGCTATTCATATTCAACCCCTTCAGGGTTGGCGTATTTATTAGTACAGATATTTTAGAATCAAGAAAGGTTCAATTTATTCCCGTGCTGAGTATATATAGCGTTTCCAGATTGAATGAAGTACAAAATTAATCGCAGATTAAAAACAAAATTAATCGCAGATTAAAACGCACAACCCCGAAGGGGTTGAATATGAATAGCCCCAGGTGGAACCTGGGGTTCCAAAATAGATATCAAAAAATGTATTTAACCCAATCGGGAAACGCTATATCAGTCTTGAAATTTATTTCAAGGCTTTTTTTTTATCCGAAACGAGAAAGATTTAGTGCAAACTCATCCTATCATGGCGGAAAACTGGCTCATCAAGTCATACAAGGTAAAAAAAACCATGTCCCCTCAAACTTTTCCTCTCATATTACCTCTCTTGCTTATCGGTACGCTTTTTTTCAATGCTGTTGAAGCGAATCCTCAAACACTTGTCAGACACATTAAACCAGATGATGCTTTACGCATCGAAATCCAAGAAGCGGGTATTTATTGGTTATCTTATGAGGATTTAGCCGATGCGGGGTTGCAACCGCAGTTCATGAATCCTCAACGATTGCGTCTTTTTAATCAAGGTGAAGAAGTGGCTTTGAATGTCATTTCAGAAGAACCTGATTATTTTCAACCCGGTGATTATATTGAATTTTATGCCCAAAGCCTTGAGACGATTTTCACAGATACGAATGTTTATTGGTTGTATTGGCGAAAGAAAGGTTTGGGTAAACGTATGGCTCGGATTAATGGCAAGGTAACTGGAGAAGCGCAACCTATCAGGGCCTTTTATGATCGTTTCCTTACGGAGAAAAACAATACATGGGATATCTGGGAGGGTTCGCCCGATACACAAGATTACTGGTTTTGGGATAGACTCAATGCTTCAGATGTGAAAACGTATACCGTCAAATTGCCGGCTTTGCCGCTAGAACAAACCGAGGTTGTCGTTCGAGTCGGTTTTCGAGGGCGTTCCACCGCGCCACCGTATCCCAATCATCATACTGTCGTTTATTTGAATGACATTTTGATTGGCGATGTGCGTTGGGATGGTGATGCTGAATATGTTCAAGAAATGCGGGTTTCGTCAGCCCTGTTCGACAATAAATCTAACACTTTGAAGATTGAATTACCCGGCGATACGGGTGCCGTTGTGGATACGGTTTATCTCAATTGGATTGAAGTAGACTATTGGCGGCCTTTTGAGGCGGAGAAGGATAGTTTGATATTGACGGTGAATAGCAACGGTAAAGTGCAAATAGCGGTTAATAAATTGAGTCAATCAGAGATTCTGGTTTATGACATCACTGATCCGAACACGGTTGCTGAAGTCGTGAATGTTTCGGTGGAAAAGGAAGGGAAGGGATATCAGGCCGTTTTTGAGGATAGGGTGACTGAATCCAAAACGTATTATGTTTTAACCATTAATCAATATAAACAACCGCCTAGCACGACGCTTTGGCAACCAGCCAAGTTAAAGCATCCTAAAAACGGGGCAGATTACATTCTGATTACGGATAAAGCCTTTTTACCGGCCGTAGAACCCTTGTGTGATTTCCGCAGACAACAAGGTTTGCGCGTTAAATCGGTGAGTGTTGAAGAGATTTATAATGAATTTAATCAGGGCCTGTCTGATCCAGCTGCCATAAAGGCCTTTTTGAAATACACTTATGAAAACTGGAGCGGCCCTGCGCCGACTTATGTCTTTTTAGTGGGCGATGCGAATATGAATTATCGGGCTAAAAAAAAGCCAAATAAAGTGCCAGCGCATCTCTATTTGTCGGTGGGTTCAAAAAGTCTCCTGATTCCTGATGATAATTGGTATGTGGATGTGTGGAGTGATTACATGGGTAATTACATTTTACCGGAAATGATGATTGGGCGCATTCCGGGCGATAGTCCAAAAACGGTGGCTCGCATGATTGACAAAATCATCCGTTTTGAAAAATCCACTCATACCCATTCTAAAAATGTGTTACTGATAGCGGATTCAAGTCATAAAGAAGAAGTCTTGAATGAGGTTCTCGTTGACACTCTACCGGGGGGATTTAATGCCGATAAAGTTTATCTGGGTGCCTATCTCAAAAACGCGGAGACGGAGGAGCAGAAAAAGAAACAGATTGCAAAAGCGACGAGAGATATTATGGCGAGTATCAACCAGGGTGCGATGATTACTAACTATGCGGGGCATGGTACAGTCGATAGATGGAGTCAATCGAAGGGCTTATTTGGGCCTTCAAATGTCCATCGCTTGCGAAATAAGGACAATTTAACCTTTGTACTCGCCTTGACTTGCGTCAACGGCCAATTCGCAACATCAAACAAATACAGCCTTGCTGAAGAATTTATGCTGGCGAAGGGCGGCGCGATTGGCGTTTTCTCCTCCAGTGGGTTGACTTATACTGGCGAAAACGAGCTTTTATCGGGTCAAGTGTTTTCAATGATATTTGAACAAGGGGCAAGAACCTTAGGGGAAATCACGACACAAGCGAAAATCGCGGCCTACAATGAAGGGATTTCAACGGGAGTGATTAGATCGTTTATCCTGTTCGGTGATCCAGCAACGAGGTTAAAAAAGTGGTGATAGTGGTAACAATCGTTTGAATCATCGATTGTAGAGACGCGATGCCTCGCGTCTCCTGTTCACGTCTCCTCTTCGCGTCTCATCTTCACGTCTCATCTTCACGTCTCATCTTCACATCTCATCTTCACGTCTCATCTTCACGTCTCATCTTCACGTCTCAGGTTCGTAGAAACGCGAGGCATCGCGTCTCTACATCGCATTATAGAAAACTGATAGGTGGTAAGGGGATGGGCCCAAACCTGACAGGTTTTCAAAACCTGTCAGGTTTTTAAAAATATCAAAATCAATCATTTACAAATTTTTGTTCTGTACAGAGAAAATGTTTGGTAAACTTATAACTGGTTTTTGAGGCATTACCCCTCTCAACCGATTCATTTATGTTAACAAACGTTAACAATAGCACTCATTAGAGTGGGTGAATCTACCAAAGGTCTAAGAGAAAATTCTTAGACCGCTTTAGACAACCCTTCTTGACTTGGTTCTCGCCAATATGCTAGGGTTGCCAGTTTCAGGTTTTACCAGTCTAACTTGACAGACTGAACCAAATACCTGCCACTTGAGCTAAAGTCCTTTGACTCTAACTATGTGACAGCATACTAAAAAGATTTATAATTTGTCAAGAACCGATTTCACTCTCTATTTCATTTGAGATTGATTTTTGTTAACGTTTATTAATATTTGTTAACAAAAGGTCTACTATGCATAAACTTTTTTCTGTGCGAACAAATTGATAGATAACTGATAACTGATAACTGATAACTGATAACTGATAACTGATAACTGATTATGGATGCTTTTACCACTTTGAGGGGTTTAGTGGCACCGTTGGATCGCGCTAATGTTGATACTGATGCCATTATTCCTAAACAATTTTTAAAATCCATTCATCGTAGCGGTTTTGGACCGAATTTATTTGATGAATGGCGTTATGATGATCATGGGGAACCGGGGCAGGATTGTACTCATCGCCCTTTAAATCAAGATTTTGTACTCAATCATGCCCGTTATCAGGGGGCGCAAATTTTGTTGGCACGTCGCAATTTTGGGTGTGGCTCTAGCCGTGAACATGCGCCCTGGGCTTTGCTTGATTATGGTTTTAGGGCCATTATTGCTCCTAGTTTTGCTGATATTTTTTATAATAATTGCTTTAAAAATGGCATCTTACCGATAGTGTTAAGAGAAGAGACTGTTGAGACGCTGTTTAAAGCGCTGGAAACCACGCCCGGTTATCGTTTGACAATTGATTTAGAGGCTGAAACGGTGACTATTCCGGCGGGAAAGCATTTGAGCTTTAAGGTAGAGGCTTTTAGAAAACATTGTTTGCTCAATGGGTTAGATGATATTGGGCTGAGTTTACAACATACTGATGCGATTACGGTTTATGAAAATCGGCGTAAGCAGGAAGCGCCTTGGCTTTTTTAGTGTAATATTTTTTTTCAACACAGAGAGCACAGAGTAGCACAGAGTTTCACAGAGAAAGTCACAAACCTCTGTGCCCCTCTGTGGCCCTCTGTGATCTCTGTGTTGCGTTAAAAAAACGCATTCATTTTGTTCATTTTTCATTTAATAAAAGTGGGATATTATGACTCAAACTATTGCCGTTTTACCGGGTGACGGTATTGGCCCTGAAATCATCGCTGCGGCTATTAAAGTATTGGAGGCCTTACAAAAGTCGTTTGGTTTGAATGTGCAAGTCGAACAGGGTTTGGTTGGTGGGGCTGCGATTGATGCGACTGGATATCCTTTGCCGCCTGAGACTTTGGATTTGGCTAAAAAAGCGGATGCTGTATTATTAGGGGCCGTTGGGGGGCCTAAGTGGGAGCCGCTTCCGATCGCACGTCGCCCTGAAAAAGGTTTATTGGGTTTGCGTTCTGAACTTGAATTGTTTGCTAATTTAAGGCCGGCCTTATTGTTTTCTGAATTGGCTAATGCTTCAACGCTTAAGCCTGAAGTGGTTGCTGGATTAGATATCTTAATTGTGCGCGAATTAACAGGTGGGATTTATTTTGGGCAACCGCGGGGTATGCGTACTTTGGATAATGGGGAAAAGCAAGGCTTTAATACGCTTGTTTATAGTGAAAGTGAAATTGAACGCATTGCACGGGTTGCCTTTGATAGTGCGGAAAAACGAGACAAACGTTTGTGTTCGGTTGATAAGGCGAATGTGTTGGAGGCGACTGAATTTTGGCGAGATGTCGTGACGCGAGTGAGTCAGGATTATCCTGATGTGCAATTGACTCACATGTATGTCGATAATGCGGCGATGCAATTGGTACGTGCGCCTAAACAATTTGATGTGATCGTGACAACGAATATGTTTGGTGATATTTTGTCTGATTTGGCCTCTCAATTGACGGGTTCTATTGGGATGTTGCCTTCGGCCTCTTTGGATGCACATAATAAGGGGATGTATGAACCGATACATGGTTCGGCCCCTGATATTGCGGGCCTAAATTGTGCTAATCCATTAGCGACGATTTTATCAGTGGCTATGATGTTGCGCTATAGTTTAAATCAAGGGGAACTGGCTACGGCCGTTGAAAATGCGGTTTCTCAAGTTTTGCGCGATGGTTTGCGTACTCCAGATATTCAAGAAGAGGGGCAAACCGCTGTGGGTACCCGTGAAATGGGTGATGCTGTGGTGGCTGCTTTAGTATAACAACTACAAGGATTAGGTATAATAAAGGATAAATCTCTTTAAATTGTCTTGATAATCAATGAGTAACTACAGGTTTTGTAGGGGCGAACCTGCGTGTTCGCCCTTCGTGCGTGTTCGCCCTTTTGTAATGAGATTGTTTTTCTGAACATCTATACGATTAGATAGAACGCTGATTCTCATGATTGTCATGATTAACACTGATTTAATAATAAATCTTTAAAGATTCAAAAAAAAAACAGCGCCAATCATGACAATCAGCATTATCTGCGTTCTATTCGATATATCGCAAGATGTTCTAAAAACCAAAAATCCTGTCATCCTTATCAAGTTCTATTTCCATATCAGGAGAATAATTTAAATACAATGAGTCGTTTATTTGATGTTGCTGTTGTCGGTGCCAGCGGTGCTGTTGGTGAAACCATGATTTCTATCCTTGAAGAACGTGATTTTCCTATTAATCACTTATATCCTTTAGCCAGTAGCCGTTCAGCGGGTAAGCGAATTGCATTTAAGGGTAAATATTTAATAATTGAGGATTTGGAACAATTTGACTTTTCTAAAGCACAAATCGGTTTATTTTCAGCAGGTGCCTCGGTGTCAGTCGTTCATGCCCCGCGTGCTGCACAAGCTGGGTGCGTTGTGGTGGATAATACTTCACAGTTTCGCCGAGATGAGGATATTCCCCTTGTGGTGCCTGAAGTGAATCCTCATGCTATCGCACAATATAAGTCGCGCAATATCATTGCTAATCCCAATTGTTCTACTATACAAATGCTGGTTGCTCTTAAACCGATTTATGACGCGGTGGGTATTGAGCGCATTAATGTGGCGACTTATCAATCTGTCTCTGGCACGGGTAAAAACGCTATTAAAGAATTGGCCGGCCAAACAGCGGCATTGCTCAATGGCAAGCCCATTACCCCCGAAGTCTATCCTAAACAAATCGCTTTTAATGCTTTGCCACATATTGATATTTTCATGGATAATGGCTATACCAAAGAAGAAATGAAAATGGTTTGGGAAACGCAAAAGATTTTTGAGGATGACTCGATTTTAGTCAATCCAACGGCTGTTCGTATTCCCGTTTTTTATGGGCACTCCGAAGCGCTGCATATTGAGACTCGTGATAAAATCAGCACCGAACAGACACGAGATTTGCTCAAAAATGCCCCTGGGGTTGTCTTGATGGATGAGCGCGAAGATGGCGGCTATCCTACCGCTGTCACTGAGGGGGCGGGTGAAAACCCTGTTTTTGTTGGGCGTATACGCGAAGATATTTCTCATCCACGCGGCCTTAATTTGTGGGTTGTCTCTGATAATATTCGTAAAGGGGCCGCTCTGAACAGTATTCAAATTGCAGAATTTTTGGTAAAAAATCTTATGTAAGTTATACTTACCAAGGTTTCTTAAAGTAAATTCTATCAAATGTCATATCAATCGCTTGCATTTTAGAGATCACTCAATGCCTCTCAAGATTTTGAAAACTGATGTGATGTGATAATTGATAATGCGTTAATTTTAATTTCAATAGGCTTATAACGAATAGCGAATGGCCAATTTAGCAATGACTAATCACTTATTCGTTATTGCCCCTTTCATCAAAAGGAAGATCGTGATGATGCGTAAACTGACGATATCCTTAGCCTTAATAGGCACATTGTTGGCGCTTGA
This sequence comes from Candidatus Parabeggiatoa sp. nov. 3, assembly GCA_003645185.1. Lineage (GTDB taxonomy): Bacteria > Pseudomonadota > Gammaproteobacteria > Beggiatoales > Beggiatoaceae > Parabeggiatoa. Next base: position 2,834 of record QNEL01000293.1, on the reverse strand, counting down.
GGTATCGGCACTTGGGCTGAGCCATATTCAAGTTTATTCAAAACTGAATGAATCCCTCAATGCCAAAATCAATGTGTTATCTATTCCTTCCGGTGAGGCTCGCAATGTCAAAGTCAGCCTCGCCTCGGCTAGAGCTTTTCAAAGGGCTGGCTTAGATCGGCCTTATCTGCTCACCAAGATAGATTTTAAAGTTCAAGAAGTCCCTGAAAAAAATAGGGCAGTTATTAAGCTGACCACTCAACAGCCGGTGAAAGAACCTTTTCTCAATTTTTTAGTTGAAGTCAGATGGCCTGGGGGACGAATTTTGCGCGAATATACCGCTTTGTTAGATCCCCCTTTATATAAGCCGGCTTCTATTCAAAGATTGAGCCGTCGTATTTCAGAAGAGGCTCAATTAACCCCTGTCTCTACTAAGCCACCTAGGGAAACCCGATCTCGCAGAACTGAAACCACTCGAAAAACGAGTCAACAACGGAAGTTTAAACCCCCTAAAAAGAAGCGGGTAACACGCAAGGCCACTAGAAGTGCCTCTTATACTGTGGTTAGAAATGATACGCTGTGGAAAATTGCTCAACGTACCCGTTCTAAAAAGGAGTCTATACGGGGACAAATGTTGAAAATTTACCGTGCCAATCCAGGTGCCTTTATCAGAAGGAATATGAATTTGCTTAAGGCCGGAAAGGTGTTACGCATACCGGGTTGGAAGGGTAAAATGACTTCTGTTGTTAAAAATCCACCCCTGCGTGGGACGGGAAAGCCTCAAAACACGGGCACGGCACCACAAACGGCTACAACTCGATCTAAAACGAAACCGGCTACCCCTAAGCCAGAAGCTGATGTCAAACTTGGTGGGCATAAATCAAATGAAAATGGAGCGGGTTCTCCTAATAGTTCGCAAGTGAGTGGGAATAATACGGCCGAGATTAACAAGTTGCGTAACCAAGTGGAGAAGGTTAGGGAAAAAAATTACAGTATTGAAAGCGAAAACAAGGATTTAAAAGAAGACTTGACTGCGACTAAGAAGATGGTTATGACCATGGAAAAGCAGTTTAAGAAGTTCAATGAAATGATATCGCTTCAAAACAGACAACTGGCCGAGTTACAAAAGCAACTGAAGAGACAAGCTGCCGAAAATAGGAAGCTCCAAAACAAAATAGCAGCGTTACAAAGCGGACAGGGCAAAGCCCAAATAGCGGAAGAGACGACTCGCTTTCAACCCACTCTTAAATCACCTCTTGAGACTGGACAACAAGGTGAAACAAGCGGAACGACAGGCCCTTCAACCCCTGAACCGAAGGTTCCTGAAGAACAGCAACCTGAAGATCAAACGCAAGTTGCTGGTGGACAAGATACCGTAACCCCAGGAGAGCAAACAGGATCAAGCGAAGGGAAAGGCTCTAGCACCACTGGCGATGGAGAAGGTGGGGGAGAAGGACAGGTTAAAACCGAAGAGAAAAAGCCTGACGATGATATCAATGGTAAAAGTAACGGAGCAGCGCCAGATGATGTTGAAAAAGAGGAACCAACCATTGTCGCAACGGCTCAGATGTTTGTGGATGAACAAATCCCAGGAGGTTGGCTGACTGTTGGGGGTATCGGTGGGGGCACACTCTTGTTATTTCTCCTTGTTGGTTTCTTGAGAGGCCGCTCTTCAAAATCACTTGAACCGCCAGAATGGAAAGGTGGCGCAGAATTGAGCGAGGAAGAAATAGAGGACGAATTGGATCGTTTAGAAGCTGAAGGCAAACCATTAACGGATGGGGAGAGTGATAACGCGCCTATTCAAGATATTGACGACATGATTCAACAAATCGGCAATGATGGCAAGCTCGAAACGGATGATGGCGTTGATCCGGTTTTTGATGAGGATTTACGTGAAGAAATCGGTGTGTACAAGGAATTTGGGAATTTCGAGAAAGCCAAAGACTTGATGAATGAAGCGATTGAGAAATACCCCGATCACGCTGAATATCGGTTGGAATTACTAGAACTTCATGCCGCAGCCAAGGAAGTTGATGAATTTGAACAAGAAGCCAAGCTACTACATAGTGCTGTCGGTGGGCAAGGGCCTTTATGGGATAAAGCTCAAACACTCTGGCAAGGTTTATCGAATGGCCGTGAATTGGATACGACACCGTCAAGTCAAGGTGCTGGCGTTGCTATTGCAGCGGCAGGTGCCGCAGCATTGGGGGCAGGTGCCCTTGCTGCCGCTACGCTAGGTGATGATGATACAGATGAAACGGAAGCATCACTGTTAACAGAGGAAGGAGTCGGTGACGATCTTCTGTCTGGCGCTGATACGGGTGATGAGATAGATTTGTTAGAAAGCGGCGATGATTTGGGTGATTTGGAACTTGATCTGGATACCACCGTTGATGAAGTCGAGGGTGATAGTATTTCTTTAGATTTAGATGATGATCTCTCTCTTACCGACAGTGATGAAGAAGCTGATATTGGCGGTGCTGAAGAAAGCCTAGATTTAGGTGATGACTTATCCTTAGATGATGATCTAGGCAGTGGCGATGAATCGCCCAGTGATGACTTGTCTTTAGACGATGATGACTTGTCATTAGATGAATTAGGCGCAGGTGATGAATCAGCCAGTGGTGATGATGACTTGTCTTTAGACGATGATGACTTGTCATTAGATGAATTAGGCGGTGGCGATGAATCGGCCAGTGATGACTTGTCTTTAGACGATGATGACTTGTCATTAGATGAATTAGGCGGTAGCGATGAATCTGCCAGTGATGACTTGTCTTTAGATGATGACTTGTCATTGGATGATGATCTAGGCGGTGCTGATGAAACGGCCGGCAGTGATGACTTGTCTT
>QNEL01000292.1 GCA_003645185.1 Candidatus Parabeggiatoa sp. nov. 3 | reverse complement strand
AATGGCAGACATTGATGAACTGAAAGAACAGGCAATCATTTTAGCGGAATCGGATGTTTCGTTAAAACCCTTTGTCACCAAAATGCAAGCCTACCTTAAAAAGTATAAAGTGGATGAATTGAGTGAATGGCTTGAAGAAAAAATGACGGATGACTAATAAAAACAAGGAAATAAACGCTAAAGACGCTAAAAACGCAAAAAACGCTAAAGAGGCACTTTTTTGTTCCATATTTTGCAAAGGCCCATTGGAGTGCATGTTATTTTGCTTTGCGTCTCTTGCGTCTTTTGCGTCTCTTGCGTTATTAAGACTTTTCGCGATTTAAATAATCGAATGGAGAGATAACCAATGTCCCCTAAAATTTTAATTGTAGATGATGAACCAAACAATTTAGACATACTGCATCATTGTTTGCAGGAAGCCGGCTTTAAAGTGCCCGCTGTTAAAAGTGGAGAAGCTGCCCTCAAACGGGTTAACCATATCAAACCTGATCTCATTCTGTTGGATGTGATGATGCCAGGAATAGATGGCTTTGAAACTTGCCGTCGTTTGAAAAAGAAAGAAGTCACGAAAAATACGCCCATTATTTTTATAACGGGCAAAACGGATTCCGTTGATAAAATTAAAGGGCTTGAAATCGGCGCAGTTGATTACATTAGCAAACCCTTCCAAGCTGTAGAGGTACTCGCTCGTGTCAACAAACATTTAACTATCAGCAATTTGCAAAAACAATTAGAAGCCAAAAATGCACAATTGCAAGACTATGTTTACCATCTTGAGAGTTTAGCCGCTCTAGGGAAAGCCACCAATGAAACACAGAATGTCGCTGAAATGATGGAAAATGCCATGAAGGTGACTTTGACAGTGTTCAACTGTGATCGCGCCTTGCTCCTATACCCCGCCGATCCGAATGCACCGAGTTGTCGTGTACCAATAGAGGTTACAAAACCAGAATACCTCAGCACTAAAAATACAGAGATTCCGATATCCCCAGAGATATCAAAAGCGATCAGAGAAACTTTGTCAGCAACGGGGCCGATTGCCTTCGGGCCTGAGTCTGAACACAAAGTCCCCTCCCTCATTGCCAAACAGTTTTCCGTTCAATCCGAACTCTGTTTAGCCATCCATCCCAAAATTGGCAAACCGTGGCTATTTGGATTGCAGCAATGTTCTGATGAACGAATCTGGACAAAAAACGAACTCAATCTTTTCCGCGAATTTGGACAGCACATTGCTGTAAGCTTGGGACTCTCCATTTCTTTTGAAGAACTGGCAAAGAGTGAAAAACGGTTATCCCGTAAGCGTTATCATAGTTTTATAGGTGCTTCTAAACCAATGCAAACGATTTACCTTATGATTGATAACGTGGCTACCAGTAAAGCATCCATTTTGATTACGGGCGAAACGGGCACAGGTAAAGAACTGTGTGCAGAGGCTATTTATAAGGAAAGTCAACGCGCGGATAAGCCTTTTATGATCTGCAATTGCGCGGCTATTACAGAAAATTTGCGGGAATCCCATTTATTTGGTCATGTAAAAGGGGCTTTTACAGGAGCGGTTAATGATCAAACAGGGCTAGTCTCTCAAGCGAATGGAGGCACTTTATTCTTGGATGAAATTGGAGAACTATCCCTTTCAACGCAAAGTACCTTATTGCGTTTTGTGCAAACTAAGACTTATTCAAAAGTGGGTAGCCATAAAGTAGAGAAAGTGGATGTTCGTTTAGTTTGTGCAACTAATCGGAATTTGGCGGCCGAAGTCAAAGCAGGGCGATTTAGGGAAGATCTGTATTATCGTATTAGCACGATAGAGATCAAATTACCGGCTTTACGTCAACGTGGGCAAGATATTTTACAGTTGGCGAAATTTTTTCTGCATCAGTTTGCGACAGAAGAAGAGAAAGAGTTTCAGGATTTGAGTGCTGACGCGAAGAAAAAGTTATTGAGTTATGAATGGCCCGGTAATGTACGGCAATTGCAGAATACGATTCATCAATCGGTGGTATTAAATAAGGGTAAAGTGATTACTGCCGAGATGTTTAGCACACGAAAGAATGAGGTAATTCACCACACAACCCCGCCTTCTATACCCAATACTGATTCATCTCATGAAATAACCTCTTCAGATATTGTAACCGTGAATAGATTTTGTGCTTTTAAAGAGATTGAAAAAGAGGTGATTAGTAAAGCCATTGAACATTGCAATGGCAATGTCACACAAGCCGCTAAGTTATTGGAAATTAGTAAAGCCAGTATTTTTAATAAATTGAAACAATATAAGGAATCCCCTGATAGAAAATAATTTTGAATAGAACGCAGATAATACTGATTGTCAGGATTTAGCTTCGCTGACCTCCGGTTGCGCTGATTTTTTTTAATCATTTTAATTTAATACACATCATCGTGTGTACCAATATCTATAAAAATGGCTTGATTTTCACTGGCAAAATAAAAAATGACTCGTACATCGTATTCAACGCTAAAACTCCATAATTCTTGGAGCTTACCCGAAAGTTTATGAGTCCTTAAACGCCCATCGAAGGGATTTTCTTTAAATAGTTCTACTTTTTGCCAAAATTTGGCTTGTAAATAAGTTTGCCCTCTGATTTTTTTACGAAATGCTCGTTTAAATGAAGGGCTAAAAGCAATTTCAATCATTTAACATTTCCTCAAGCCGATTCATATCGCTGGAAAATTCCAAAAGATTATCACGATGTTGTTGTTGACTGAGGCGATAATTTTGATAAATCTCTTCACGTCGTTCTTCGATGAGATCTTTTTCCAGTAATTCTCTTAATTGAGATTTTTCGTGATAAGATAAGTTGTGAACGTATTCAACAACTGTTGCAAAATTGACTGACATATTTAAACTCTCATTTATGGTTTTAAGTCAAAATGAAGTGCTCATCCAAATAGTATCTCGTACTAACCCTTCGTCGTATATTGTCTTGCAGATAATTTCTTTAAAATTTTAATGCAACACAGAGAACACAGAGAATCACAGAGAATCACAGAGAAAACCTAGGAGAAAAATGGCCTTGAGTGGTGATGATAAGTTAAAGATTTAGACTCTGTGGTACTCTGTGTTACTTTGTGCCTCTGTGTTGAAAAAAAGATTTTAAGCATCCCGAAAAAAAGGGGCAACCATTATTTTAATTGCCAATTCCCAATATCTGCATTCATATCCGTGCCATCGGGTTGCCCATCAACACCTTGCGAATACAAATCAAATTCCCCATGTATACCAGGGTTGAGATAGTTATAATCAAACCCCCAAGGATCCTTAGGCATACTCTCTAAATAACCCCCTTTTTTCCACTGACGCGGCTCTGGCGGAATCGGCGTTCTAACAACAAGTGCCTCTAAACCTTGATCCGTGGTAGGATAAACATAATTATCCAATTTATAGAGTTTCAAGGCCGTTTCAATAGCATGAATATCTTGCTCAGCCTTCATCCGCCGCGCTTTTTCAGGATTATCCATAATCCGAGGCACAACCAAAGCCGCCAAGACACTCAAAATCACCACAACAACCATCACTTCAATCAATGTAAAACCTTGATTTAAAAACGTTTTTGACATTTAATACGACTCCAATTTTTCTGATGTAGGGGGCAGGTAACAGAGTGTTGCCAACCAATCTGATACAGTACTCTTGCGTCTTTTGCGTCTTTTGCGTTTATTGCTTTCTAAAAACAAAAGTATAGTACATAAGATTGGTGGGCAACAACGTTACCCACCCTACATAACTGATAACTGATAAACTGATAACTATGCAATTATTTGCTCTAGGCCTCAATCATACCACGGCCCCAGTTGAAATCCGTGAACAAATTAATTTTACACCGGACAGACTCAAACAAGCCCTGCCCGATATCATCGAACGTGAACTGGCACAAGAAGTCGTCATTCTATCAACCTGTAATCGCACCGAGCTATACTGTGTACTGGATTGTGACACCACACAAGCCATTATTAATTGGCTCAGTCATTTCCATAATGTCCCCCTTCAACGTTTACAAGACTACTTATACACCTACTCACAAAGCGAAGCAGTGCGTCATTTATTACGAGTCGCCTGTAGTTTAGATTCCATGATTCTAGGCGAACCCCAAATTTTAGGACAAATCAAATCCGCCTATAATAGCGCCCGTGATAAGGGCACAACCGCTAAATTACTCAATAAATTATTTGAACACAGTTTTTCCGTCGCCAAACAAGTGCGTACCGATACAGCAATAGGCTCAAGCCCCGTATCAGTCGCCTTTGCCGCCGTGCGATTAGCACAACAAATTTTTGGAGACTTAAGTGGCTACACCGCCTTACTGATTGGAGCCGGCGAAACCATAGAATTAGCAGCGCGACATTTACATGAAAGCCAGATCAATCGCATGATCGTTGCCAACCGCACCATAGAACGCGCTCGCACACTGGCCAAAGAATTTGCAGGCTACGCCATAACCCTAGAAGAAATACCCCTGCATCTTGCAGAAGCCGATATCGTCATTTCCTCCACAGCCAGCCCAGATTATATTTTAACGCAAGCCGATGTCAAACAAGCCATAAAACAACGCAAACACCGCCCCATATTCATAGTAGACATCGCCGTACCGCGAGATATTGATCCCGCCGTTGAAACATTAGACGATGTTTATTTATACAGCGTCGATGATTTAAACGAAGTGATACAAGAGAATCTACGCTCCCGCGAACAGGCCGCGCAAAAAGCCGAAGAAATCATAGACACCCAAACCACACACTTTATCGGCTGGTGGCATTCACAAGAAGTCGTAGACACCATCTGCTACTTACGCGATCAAGCTCAAGATACTCGTCATCGCCTAGTCGCAAAAGCTAAACGCATGATTGACAAAGGAAAACCCCCTCATGAAGTCATTGACTACCTAGCCCACACCTTAACCAATACATTAATGCACAACCCATGTGTCCAATTACGCCAAGCAGGTTATGATGAACGTGACGAACTCGTCACCGCAGCACGCGAACTCTTTCAATTAAAAGCTGAAGAATAATCTGTAGGGTGGGTAAGCGGGCGACAATGAACTCAATAATAAACCCAGATTTCACCGCCCGCTTGCCCACCATTTAATCATTAATTTAGAAAAACCATGCAATTACAAGCAGGATATATTTTACCCCTCGTCAAAAAATTATTGCTTCAAAACGGCAAGCCTATTAAAGACATTGATCATAAAATCAATTCTTTGTTAAAACACCTTTGTTATTTTGAATTAGAAACCAATACCGATCTGTCTTCAAAAAAACAAGATTTGGAGCCACTGGTTGCCGTCGCGAACAACCTCATCACCAGAGGTTTACCGACACAAGCTTCAATTGAAATTGAAACCGTTTTTTCAAACACTTTTCGATTCACTCAACAACAAATTGATGAACTGGGCAATATTGATTATCACTGGAATCATAACCCACTGGATTTTGAGCTACTTTATGCCGCATTACATCTTATCGAACCCCGATTAAATCGTCATAACCGCTTATTAAACGCTTTAACCGATTGGGAAACATTAGACAGTGATGCTGAAGAAAATTTTTTGTATCAAACTATTCCCAGTCAAATTGGCGACTATTTGATCCAACTCTTAGAACCACAACGCCCTTTTACCAATATTATCAACGATCATGCTGATTTTACACAGCAACGAGTCGATTTTTGCCTTCAATTCCCTTATCCCATTGCCGGCAAAAAAGGACTCATCATTGAAATTGATGGGCCTCAACATGAGGAGATTCAACAAGTTATCATGGATCGTAAAAGAGATCGGGCCGTCGAAAATGCCGCTTGGGCAAAGACTTTGCGTATTAAAACGGATGCGCTTGATCAAACCGATGCTCAATTTAACCGCTTTGAAAAAATCGATTCTCAACTGAACCGTCTTAAACAAATGGTTAAAAATGATTATTTTAAAAGAGTCAGTCACAATTACAACAACCCATTGTATCAAACAAAACAAGGTTTAGAAGCCTTGCAATTCATCTTAACGCCTTTTGCCATAGCCAGAATAAATAAAACCTTGATTGAATTGATATTAAAAGGTGATTTAGACTTAACCGCACCCTTCTGGAATCTCGTTGTTATTGAAAGAGACGTACCTTGTGCGTTTTTGGCAATCGAAGAATTTAAAACATTATTTGCAAACCTGTTTTTATTAGAAGGGCAAAACAGAACATTACCCCCTATCACCTTACGTGTTTTTGTCACAGAAGAATTTAAAACCGCTCAACTCAATCAACTTAATCCCGTTAAAACGATAAACAATCTTGAACAGAATATCACTTGCGATATATTGATTGATATTGCCATGTTACAAAGAGTCGGTTTCACAGAAAGAGACACACGCATTCATTGCCAACATTTTGTCACCATTCGATCAGCACACGCGCCAACCACTAAACGTGTTTTTTATAGCTCAGATTTAATTCAATATCGGCAAATCGCTAAACAGCTTGAAAATGAAACTCATGAAATTCAGCCTGAAGCTGAACAGTCATTAACTTACTTTTTGCAAAATATCTTTAGAAAAGAACGATTTAGGCCAGGCCAATTAGAAATATTAAACCGAGCTTTACAACGACAAAGTGTCATTGGACTGTTACCTACAGGCGGAGGTAAATCATTAACCTATCAATTAGCCGTCTGCCTACAACCTGGACTCGCCTTGATCATCGATCCCATTAAATCTTTAATGCAAGATCAATACGAGAATTTATTGAAAAATCATATCGATGCCTGTATCGTCATCAACTCCTCTTTGAACACCAAGGAAAGACTGATAGCCACTGACAAACTGATTGAAGCCCAAGTTTTATTCACCTTTATTTCACCAGAAAGGCTGCAAATACAAGCCTTTAGAGAAGCACTGCTCAGCATGTCTCGCCAAGCCAAGTATTTTAGCTATTGTGTGATAGATGAAGTGCATTGTGTTTCCGAATGGGGGCATGATTTTAGAACCGCGTATTTAAAACTCGGGCATAACGCCATAAAGTTTTGCAAAACAAAAAATCTGCCCACGATTCCTTTATTTGGACTCACAGCAACCGCTTCGTTTGATGTCTTATCCGATGTACAAAGGGAATTATCAGCCAATAATCAGCATCGTCTTGGTGAAGAAGCCATCATTCGTTTTGAAACCACTAACCGAGAAGAATTACAATTTGAAATTATCCAAATTGAGACAGGAAATGCTCCAAATAAGCCAAAAATAGGTTTAGCCAAGCAAGCACAATTAGATCAAGTATTAAAAACCATTGCTGAAACCCTTGAGCAATACAATAAGATGCCTCAAAATCAAAATATCGCCTTGAAAAATTTTGAAGCGAATCACTTCTTTAATGAAAACGGCACCCATGCCGGTTTAATCTTTTGTCCGCATAGAAGTTGGTATTTTGGCGTGACAAATCAGTATAAAAAACAGGGGAAAAAAGTAGGCATATATGAGAATCTTATTGATTTACCACATCTTCGCGCAGGCACCTTTATTGGCTCTGATGATCAAAACAAAAGCGTTGAAACGGATTCAGCGCGTCATCAAGCTGATTTTATTCAGAACAAACTCAATCTGTTAGTCGCCACTAAAGCATTTGGAATGGGAATAGACAAGCCCAATATTCGGTTTACAGTGCATATTAACTACCCCAATTCTATTGAAAGTTTTGTACAAGAAGCGGGAAGGGCCGGTCGAGATAGAAAATTAGCGATTTGCTATATTCTCTTTAATGATCAAATGGTTAGAGGAAAAATAGGCGCGAGAGAAGCCGATAAAGATATTTTAGAACACTTTTACAGAAGGGCCTTTAAAGGTAAAGGCTATGAAAAATTATTACTTTATCGTCATTTTTTAAACAGCATTATCTATCCAGAGCATGATAGACTCAAGCTCATAGCGGAAAAATTATCAGAAGCCTTTGATATTGAGATTCACCTGAATATTTGGCGGCATACTCGTTTATATCTCAATCAAGGATTTGATAACCATTACGGATACCTCAATCTGAGCAATTTAAAAATACACAGCAATCAAAGTGACGATAAAGCGTTATCTTATCGCATGTTGAAATGGATCAAATCTTATATTGAGAGAGAATGCCCTCAGAATATGAATTTACTGGATTGGTTACAAACGTCCAGTCAAACGAAACCAGTGCCCGGTATTGAAAAACAGTTAGCCGAAATAGAAATCGGCGAAAAATTAGCACCCATAATCATCCCTTTTCAGCTTGGTGATGATAAAATGGACAAAGAGAAAGCGATTTATAGACTCTCAACGATTGGCGTTATTGACGATTACACCCTAGATTTTAACTCAAAACATTTTGTACTCTATATCACGAAAAAAACAGAAAACGCTTACAAAGGCTACCTGTGTGATTATATCAAGACATTCTACTCCGAAGTCAGGGCCAATGAAGAACTCAAAAAGCTTGAAGCTTATCAAGGCGAAAGCACCCTCCAAAAATGTTTAGGCTTTTTGATTGATTTTGTTTATGAAGAAGTCGCCAAAAAACGCCTTGAAGCCATCAATACCATGAGAATGGCCTGTTATGAAGGCCTAAAAGAAAACGGTAATCAACTCTTTAAAGAGTTTATTGACTACTACTTTCATGCTAAATACGCCAGAAAAAATTACTTTGTTGCGGATCACAACTATTCTTTAAGCGATCTAACTGATGAAGGTAAAAATCAAAATATTCAATGGGTTTGGAAATTTATTGGTATTATTGATCAAGACAAAAGCGGTTCACAACTGAATAATTTAAAACATTTACGCGGAGCCTGTTTACGTTTATTAATTGATCATCCTGATAATGCTTGCCTGTTGTTATTAAAAGCCTTTACCGTGTTCATTTTGGAAACCGACAATGAGAAGCTCATAAAGGAAGCGAAAGAGAGTCTAATTAAAGGCTTTCTTATCTTTAAAGCCACGCAATCTATCAGTGAATACATTTCAGAAGTGTTCAAATATCAAAAAGAACTGGAAAAATATCACCTTGCTCAAATGATCGAAAACGAAATCAGCTTACTGGCTTTAAAAGCGCATAGCACTTGGTTAGAAGACTTTAACAACAACTTCTTGGAAGACTATGAACCCAACTATTCATAACGAACTGACGAAACTACAAGAACAACTCACAACACTTGATAAGGCCGTCAAACAAATTGCTTATGCCGGAGAAATCTCAACAGCGGTAGTCAAAACAACGGAAGCCGTACAAAAAGAGTATACCATTCACCTGACAAACATTCAGGATTTGCTAGATGAATCAGTCTATCAGACACAGCAACAATTTAATAAGCGTCTTGAACTCTTCAAAACGGAATCAACTGATATTTTAACCTCATACCAAAGCCAACAGACTGAATTATCAAGACTATTGGAAAATGATAGTCAATTTATTGCACAAACCCAACATCTGATTGACAAGCTGAATCAAATTGATTTTTCAAATCGATTAGACAAACTTGATCAGACAATCAGTAGCATCAATCAAACTGTCCAAAACACATCAATCAGGATTGAAAGCTTAGAAAATCTATTGATTCAAACAGAACATCAAAATAAAGAAATCAAAATGATTAAAGGATTACTCTTGTTATTACTGGCTATATCACTTGGCACAATAGCCCTAGTGTTGTAGGCAGTCGATTAATAATTACCCAAAATGTGCAGCCCAAATAACGCTTATCGCTATTTGGATCGCCATTGCAATGACTTTGGCAGATTTGTCATCAGAATTGAAAATTAGAATCGCGGATTATGCTTTTGAGCAGATTTTGGTGAGAAACCACCGTGACAGGCATAACAGTCACCGAAGTATCCTCATTTCAAGCCTGTTGAATTGCTAATTTATAATTGCTAATTTATAAGTACTGAAGCATAAATTTTCGTGTATTTTGAAATGGGGCAACCACAAGGGATTGCCCCTACGCAATGCCATGTAGGGGCAATCCCTTGTGGTTGCCCTTTGCGCTAAAATATCTGTT
>QNEL01000291.1 GCA_003645185.1 Candidatus Parabeggiatoa sp. nov. 3 | reverse complement strand
CTACCCGTCAAAAATTTTGGGCATTTGTAATAGCTGTCAATAATTTCTGGGCTTTAATAATAACATCTTTTATAATTATTACAGTCTATTTTTTAATATTATTTAATATATTTAGTTACTATAGTAATAGTCTTAAAATTAAGCACTTAACAAATCGGTATAATCAGTAGATCGAAAACAAATAAAAGCAAAATAAATTTTGCACTCCAAAGCCGCAAAATAAATTTCGCGAAGGAAATCGGGCCGTCAAGATTTATCAATATGACCCCTTTTTTAATGTGTTTTTCGATATACTGATAATGTCCAATTGATTAAAAAGGCTTACAATAAATACTGTTTTAGTCTGTCTACCCCTTCTTTTAAATGTGCTATTTCTTTTGTATAAGCGAATCGGATATAGTGATGAGTTTTGTTTTTTCCAAAATCAATACCTGATGTGGTTGCGACATGAATGCTATCTAATAGCTGCTCTGAAAATGTGAGACTGTCTTGTGCGTATTGAGACACATTTGCCCAGATATAAAATGCCCCTTCTGGTTTGGCATCAATTGTAAACAGTTGAGACAGTTCATTGTACAAATAATCTCTTCTTTTTTGGTAGGTACGGGTTACTGATTGTAAATGCTCATGATCAAATGCTTCTAATGCGCCATATTGGCTCAAGGTGGGGGCTGAAATATATAAATTTTGCATGACGATTTCTGCCTGACGCACTAAATGAGGTGGTAAGATAACCCAACCTAGTCTTAAGCCGGTTAGACAAAAATATTTTGAAAAGCCATTGATTACAATGGCATTATCTGAAAATTCTAGGGCGGTATGTGCTTTTTTGCCGTAAACTAGCCCGTGATAAATTTCGTCTGATATAAAATGAATATGATGATTTTCACAATAGTCGATTAACGCTTTTAGTGTTGCTTGATTATAAACATTGCCAATCGGGTTGGAAGGTGAAGCAATGTGAACCGCTTTAATACTGGATTGTGCTTTTAAGTGTTCTACCGTTAATTGGTAATCTGTTGATTTATCAATGGGTACCAAAACGGGCTGCGTATTCAAGATGTAAGAGAAATTTTTATAACAGGGATAACCTGGATCGGTGAGTAGTATTTTGTCACCTGCGTTAAGTAAAATAGCGTAAGTGATTAAAAAAGCGCCTGAAGTGCCGACGGTGATAACGATTCTCGTAGGCGAAATATTAACTTGATATCGCTCCCAATAAAAAGCGGCTATTTTTTCTCGTAGTGCGAGTAAACCTAAGCTTTCGGTGTAGCGAATCTTTTTATCTCTGGTTGCTTTTGCTATGGCTTCTATCACTTTTGGGGATGGCGCGATATCTGGTTCGCCCACTTCAAAATGGATCACATCAGGAATGGCTTGCGCCTTTCTCAGCACATCCATGACTAAAAAAGGGGTGATGTTGTCTAATCGGTTCATGGTGTAATGACATAACGCACGATAGGTGATAAAGCGCCTACTACAAACGGGGAAACAAATTATTGCAAACAAGGAAGCGCGCCTACTACAAACCTACTTACTTATTTTGAATTGCAATTTGCAATTTGCACACAAAGACAAAGGTTCTCAATAAATCATGGCTGAAATCAATTTTTTGTTATATTATCACTAATAAATTCTCTTGTGTTCTCTCTTTTCAATGAAGTTTGAGTGAGTTGTTCAAAAAAACACGACACCACCTCCTATCGTTTTATGAATATAAATTTCCTTGTTGTTTGAATTTAAACGGTTTTTTCAATGATTAAATGGACTAACACTTACAAACTCCATTTTCTGATTTGTCTTTTCAGTTTGATGTGTTTTTCGTGTGCATAGAAAGAAGTGCATTTGAATATCGACTTATACTTAGCACGGTAATAAACTTCGCTTTAAGAAGTTTTGCGTGCAAAACTTCTTAAAGCGAAAACTTTTTAATGAAGATGGTGGGCAACAAAAACACGTTACCCACCATTTCACGCAAATGTTTTTGCGCGCAAAAACATTTGCGTGAAATACATTAATTTAAATGGGGCCGGCAACTACATAAAAGCTTAAGATGGTGGGCAACAAAAACACGTTACCCACCATTTCACGCAAATGTTTTTGCGCGCAAAAACATTTGCGTGAAATACATTAATTTAAATGGGGCCGGCAACTACATAAAAGTAGGGACGAACCTTTGTTATCGCCCTAGCTTAACTAAAACAATGATTTTGTTCAAAATTATCAAGGGAAAAAAGGTGATTAAAATGTTCTCAAAAACCAAACGAAGTTTGTTTATTCGGTTTCTGGTAAACACTTCATTTCTCTTAGTCACACCTGTTGCATTGGCAAATACGAGTCATTCTGTTTGCGAGACTCCCTCTCTCACTATACCCAATAACAACAGCACGGGTGTCAGCGATACTTTAACCATCAGTGACAGTGGCAAGATTACGGATATCAATGTGATCATTGATGCCAATCACGGCCATTTGGGTGAACTGATTTTCCGCCTTGAGCATGAAGGCACTACGGTTACTCTGCTTGAAAAACCAGGCATGTCCGATACTGCTCCTAAGGGTTGTTATGGTCAGAATATCGCTAATTTGACAGTTGATGATGAGGGAACACACAGCATCCAAAATGACTGTCAATCTTATGATCCGGGTTACGAGAATACTTTTTCGTATCAACCCAAGGATTCACTCAGTCTATTTGACGACAAAGATATCACTGGTGATTGGACGCTAACCGTCAGTGATAATTATGATTTCAATTTGACAGAGGGCACCTTAAATAAGTGGTGTCTCAAATATGAGCGTGTTTCTAAAGCGGGTTTTAGTTCGACTCTATCGCCAGGTAGCACAATCGTTTTTAACGATAAACCGATAGTCGATGAAGGGCAAATTGCTCATTACACCTTTGATATCAGCGAAAGTGCGAATATTGAAGATTTGATCATTTATTCTGCCGATATTACTGGAACACATGCCAGTGATTTTGAGTTGATTGTTCCTGATCCCACTGTTTTTCCTTTCAGCATTCAACTGGGTACGACCCAAACATTCAAACTAGCCTGTGAACCCTCCGCAGGCGGAGAACGCACTGCGATATTGACATTAAAAACGAATGTGACAGCGTTCCCGACGATCAGCTATCCTCTCTCTTGTACGGGTTTAGCAGCGAGTTATTATAGCAGCACGATGACAGGTACTACGTTAAACTTGGGTGAGGCTGATGTTAACACCGCTGTGAGTCAAACGGTTGATATTCAAGAAACGAGTGGCCTTCGAGATTTGATTTTAAAATCAGCAACGATTACTGGCAACAGCAGTCATAAAGATGATTTTGAGATCGTGAATCCGGCTACTTTTCCACATACGATTGCTAAGGGTAATACAACGCCGTTTCAGTTTGAAGTCAAATGTACTCCATCGGTTGGCGGAAAACGTAAGGCAGATTTGACGTTAACGACAAATGATCCCGTGCATCAAACGATAAACTACAAGCTTGAATGCACAGGATTGGCCCCTGTCTATAAATCCAGCCCGGTTACTCCTAATCAAACATTTGTTTTGGGTAATAGCGAACCTGGAAACGCCATTACAAGAAGTTTGGATATCAGAAACACGGGTACAACCGATTTGGAAATCAGTTTATCAGGAACAGGGTTTACAGGTGAGAACGCGAGTATTTTTCCATCAGTTTTTCTGGAACCCTCACCCTTTCACAATGGAAAACGGAAACCTTCACCGTTCAATGTGAAGCTGTGGATGAAAAAGTCTATACGGCGACATTACAATTACTCACCAATGATCCATCGCAACCAATTGTAGAGTATCCAGTGACTTGTGAAGGCAGTAATGCAAGCATGCCGCTCTATGATTCCACGCCATTCCCCGGTAAAACGATCTATTTTGGGTCTCAGGTTGTCGGTAAAACGCTTGATAAAACCTTTGAAATTCGAGAATTGGGCAACGATACCTTAAAGGTGTCTTTAGATACACCTGTTCTAACTGGGCATCAGGATGATTTTAGCGTTGGGACTGCTTTTCCTATCGACATTGTTGATGGGGATAACCCTGCAACGATCACTGTACACTGTCATCCTACGAGAGGTGGACTACGCACGGCTACCTTGAATTTGATGAGCAATGATGCCTCCAATCTGAAAATAACTTATACCTTGAATTGTCGGGGCAAAGCTGCGGGTTACAATTCGACTCCCTTTTCTTCAGGTGACACCTTAGACTTTGGCAAAAAGCCAGTGGGGCAGACTCTAAATAAAACATTTGAGATTCAAGAAATCGGTGATGCCGATTTGACGGTGGATTTAGCAACAACAGCGATTAGTGGTAACGAATCCAAAGATTTTGAAATCATTAGTCCGACTTTTCCGATTACCATTGCCGATAAAAGCGGTGATCAAATCACCGTCACAGTACAATGTCGCCCAGGAGATATAGGAGAACGCACGGCTCAATTAAATTTAACCAGTAATGATCCCTTAAATCCCACGCCCACTTACTCTTTGAAATGCTCTGGCCAAGAACGTGTCGGCCCTGGCTATGCTTCTACACCGCTACCGGATGGTGAACCTATCAATTTTGGCAGTACGCCTGTCGGGGTACCTGTTACTCAAACGTTTGAGATAAAAGAAGTTGGGACATCGGTTTTGGATGTGGATTTAAACAAACCCGACTACCTCACTGGAGATCATGCTGATAACTTTAGCGTTAAGAATCCTGATACTTTTCCATTCTTTATTGCTAATGATGGGCCGAGTAAAACGATCACCCTTGAATGTAAGCCTTCGGCCGAAGGAAAACGCAAAGCGACTTTACATTTAACCAGTACTGATTCTCTGAATCCTAAACCAAGTTATCAATTAGAGTGTACTGGCACAGCGCCTCTGCCAACACAGGGCTATAGTTCTACGCCTGCACCCGGTAGTACACTGGATTTTGGGAGTCCAAAAGTAGGTACTGCTGTTACTCAAACTATTGATATTCAAGAAGTGGGTGATGCTGACTTGACGGTGGATTTAGGGAGTCTCACAGGTGATAGTGATTTTACGATTGTGAGTCCCAGTTCTGCTGTTACCATTGCTGACGGCGGTGCTGCTCAAATCGTGACGCTACAATGTGAACCTGCCACGGTTGGGAAAAAGACGGGCCAATTAAAATTAACGAGCAATGATCCGAATAACGCGACACTGCTTTATGATTTAGAATGCACGGGTACATCGACAACGTCGCCAACACCGTCAACACCCTCAATACCGTCGTCACCCATTACTGAAGAGGATTCCAAGGGGAGTGCGCCATCGAGAAAAACCTTGATTGTGGAATTGGCTGGAAAGGGTAAGGGTCGTGTTAAGAGTGAACCTTTGGGTATTGATTGCGATAGCGATGATCAAAGCTGTTATTCTGCTTATGACATCACGACGCTGGTGAGTCTTCACGTTGAAGCGGCTCCAGGTTCCGTATTTGATCATTGGGAAGCTTGTTCTGATGGTCAGATTTTGATGATTAACCATCATGCCTGTGTTGTTTATTTTAAGCTATTGGAAGGCACTTTAACCGTGACAACGGTTGGCAATGGGCAAGTCAGTAGCCTTCCTGTCGGTATTGATTGTGGCAACAGCGGTGATTCATGTCGTCATACTTATGAGGGGGGGCCTTTGGTGACGTTGACTGCGATACCTGATGCTGGCTGGCAATTTGAAGGTTGGACGGGGCAATGTGATGACAGGGGTAGTGTTACCTTGCTCAGTGATAAACGCTGTGAAGCCACTTTTGTGCGCGCTCAACCTGTTCAGGTTGATTCTCAGGTGAACCTTGCTGTGGCAATCGCTGGCAAGGGTAAAGGTTGGATTAAAAGTCAACCGGCTGGTATTGATTGCGGTATTGACTGCATCGCAGATTATGCGCCTGATACTGTGCTGAGTTTAACGGCTACTCCTGTAGACAACGGCATTTTTACCCATTGGGAAGGCGATTGTAGTGGTACGAGCAACCCGATTAGGGTAAATCTAGATCAGGCGAAAAGCTGCAAGGCTTATTTTGCTTTGCCTTCAGTCAAACCGGCTTTGTTCCATACACTGACGGTGGAGAAAATAGGCAAAGGTAGGGTGATGAGTACATCTAAGGGCATTAATTGCGGTGATGTCTGTAGTGCCAGTTATACCCACAATACCCAATTAAACTTAATGGCAATCCCGGACACGGGTTTTCAATTTACGGGTTTTAGTGGGGATTGTGCGGCAGAGGCTCATCTGATTTTGGAGACTAATCAATACTGCATAGCGACTTTTGTTCCCATTAACAAGGCGGGTAGCTTACAGTTTTCTCAATCCGAAGTGATTGTGAGTGAAGAGATTACTCAGATCGTTGTGACGGTGACGCGCACAGGGGATAGCGAGGGTGCTGTCAGTGTGGATTATGTCAGTAGTGATGAGACTGCTTTGCAAGGTGCCGACTATACGGCTGTGAATGGTACATTACAATGGGAAGACGGTGAGTATGCGAATCAAACCTTTACGGTAGTGATTCACGATGATGGTGAGACTGAAGAGACAGAAAGCTTGAGACTGACATTGAGCAATGTTAAAGGCGGTGCTGTTTTGGCATTAAGCACGGTTGATGTGATCATTTATGACAATGATAGCTTTGTGCCTTCAATCCCTGTCAATTACACTTTGACTGTCACCAAAACGGGTACGGGTACGGGTGCCGTTAACAGTCTGAATACGGGTATCACCTGTGGTGATCACTGTACACAAGTCTATCCTAGCGAAACGAAAGTGATTTTAATTGCCCAAGCTGAAAGCGGTTCTCGTTTCATGGGTTGGGATGGGGCTTGTTATGGCAACAATAGCCCGTTTTCTATTACCTTAACAGCGGTTCGCTTTTGCGAAGCGAGATTTGATTTGGCACTGGAAGACGCGACAACTTCGCTAATACCTGAATCTGACTTGGAACCAGAAAACGCGACAACATCGCCAACACCTGAATCACCTGTTCCAGAAACACCGCCAACACTAAGCGATGAGATGACAATCTCGCCTGATCATTCTTCTGGTAGCTCTTCTTGTCTGGTTATCGGTAGTCAGATTGATGGTGTGGTTTGTAATCTAAAAGGAAAACAGCTTGAAAATGTGACAATTGGTAGCGATGCCTCTCTTTCCAATTTGGCGTTAAAAGGGACTAACAATAATCAAGGGTGGATAGCGAATACGACACTTCTACCTAATAGTAGCTTAACTGGCGGTATCTTAACGGGTTACATCACTAATCAGGGCACTTTGACTGACATTGAATTTCGGGGTATTTTGCTCGAAGGGGGAACTTTGGAAGGCCTGATTATCAACAATAGCTCTGTGGGGGGCACCTTACAAGATGTTGATTTAGCAGAAGATGCTGAGATCACGGGAGGCAAAGTGGCTGGTAAAATCAGCGGTGATGCGAAGGGCCCTGCCCGTTTGAACAATTTGACGGTGACATCAGGTAGCTGTCTGACTGATGTGATTATTGGTGAAGAGGTTGAATTGGCAGAGGATGTTAAATATGGCCCTGGTGTCAAATTGATCGCTGATCCAGACTTTACCCCTGACATCACTTTTATTTGTCGGCCGGTGCAAGCCAATGGACAAACTTTTAAAAATGTGGTCATTGAGCCTGAAGGTGAACTTGCTAATGCGGTGTTAGCGGGTACGATTGAGAACAAAGGCGAGGCTTCTGATATCACTTTACAAGCTGATAGCGAATTAACCGGTGGTAGGCTCACGGGCGAGATTACCAATCAGGGCACCCTGACGGATATTCATCTTCAAGATGGCGAAGTGACGGGCGGAACCTTAGCGGGCGATATCGAAAATGAGGGTGTCATACAAGATGTCTCTCTGGCCGCCAATACGACGATTCGAGGTGGCAAACTGCAAGGGCCTATTATTGGTATTAGCAGTGATGCTGGGCAAGCGGCTCTACTTGAATCTTTGAGCATTGACTCTGGTAGCCATCTTGAAAATGTGATTGTGGGTGACAAGGTGACTTTCTCAAAAGAAGTGACTTTGAAAAATGTCACGATAGACAAAAAGGGTAGGATATCTAGGGGCTTGCTAGAAGGCACGATCCAGAATGAAGGCAGGATTTCTAACGCGACTCTACAAAAAGACAGTCATTTAATTGGTGGGATACTCTCCGGGGAAATCACGAATCACGGCACCATTGAGGATGCGAAATTTTATGGAAAGCGTCTGAGCGGTGGCATCTTAGCCGGTACAATGAAAAACGGTAAAAAGTCGATTATCGAAGACGTGGTTTTGGCTCCCAATGCCCATATTATTCAAGGTCATCTGCAAGGCAGCATTCAAGGTGATGTGGAACAGCCGGCCCGACTAGATGGTGTCACCATTGGCGCGAGCGCCGAAGTTTCAAACGTAATACTTGATGGCAAGAATGTGACGAATGAGGGTAGGATATCCAATGCGGAATTTCGTGGTTTACTGATGACGGGGGGAACCTTGTCTGACAATATAATAAATACGATGGGGGGTACAATCAAGGATGTGTCTTTAGCACCCAATACGACGATCAGTGGTGGTAATTTGCAAGGTGATATCATCGGTGATAGTAGCGCCCCGGCTTTATTAGAAAATCTGTTCATTGCTGGGGGTAGCTATCTTGAAAACGTTGTGATTGGTGACAATGTCACTTTAGCGAAAAACGTGATATTAGGGCCTGGGGTTTCCTATAAGAATAAGAAACCGGTAGAGACAGAAGCTGAAGAACCGGAAGATGTGCTGACAGCACTCCGCTTGAAACCAGATGGTAGTCTTCAAAAGGAGAAGGAAGCCGATTTTGTCATTGAAATACGTTCTCATGACGAATTGGTACCTAATCATGCCATGCTTTCCTATTTAGAATCAGAATGGCTGCAGCTATCCAGCACGATCTTGGTGGTGCCTGAAGAGGTTGATCAAGCGGCAGAATTGCTCGTGGTTGCAAAACATGAAGACGATACGATAGAAGCCTTTTCCATGCGCGATGGGAAAAAATGGTTAGTTTGGGATAACGATCTAAACAGCTTAGAACCTGCAGAAATTTATCCACACTTGCCTAATATATTAGACAATGTGCTGATTTATGAAGGCGATTTAACCGATATCGCGCCAGAAACCACCTTTATGTCTAATGGACACCAGCTGTCTTTAATCGACACGGCCGGTGAATACACTTTCACGGTGGGTTACCGTTTAAAAAACGGTTCCATTGTTTTCAATGGTTTAGAACCGATTCATTTTTTTGTAGAAAGGGCTGCTACTTCTTGTATCCTTTATGCTTTGCATGATGGCGGATTGAATAATTCACAAGCAATCTTGATTGATTTGAGTGCGGGTTTACACGGCAATATGCAAGCGTTAGGGCCTAAGCGTAAAGGACGCGATATGGAAGGCATGGCCTTGGATCCGTCAGATTCTGAGTTCTTGTTGGCAAGCGCCGGCGATCATGCCAGAGTGAAAAATGAAACAACAGGACAATTTGAGGAACCTGATGGTTATCTTTATCGCATCCATCGCGAAACGGGAGAACTGGAGATTATTGGGCCGACAGGCTTTGATAAAGTGGCGGGATTGGCTATCAATCCAGCTGATCAAACACTATGGGGCTGGGGTAGAAATAACGAGAAATATCACGAATGGAGTGGAATGATTAGAATCGATCCCATTAGCGGGATGGGTACCCCGATCAAACAATTTGATTATAATCTATATGACATGGGTGCATTAGCTTGGAGTTATGATGGCAGCCAACTGTATACTGCGAGTGATGAGCATTTATGGGTTTATGATCCTGAAACTCAGCAATTAGAGATTGCTTGTGATCATGTTGATGAAGGCAAGATTGAAGGCTTGGATCTTCAACCGAATGGATTTTTGTTAGTGGGTGTTGATCGCAAGGGTCAAAACCATCGAGAAACCAGCATTTTGGCTTACGATCCCGTTAATTGCAAGATTGTCCATAAACGTGTCTACGAAGGCATGAGATATGACGAT
>QNEL01000290.1 GCA_003645185.1 Candidatus Parabeggiatoa sp. nov. 3 | reverse complement strand
TTCTGTCACGCTGACACCATGAGCGTTTGCAAGGGCTTGCAATTCAGTTTCCGACATATTGGCAACCGTTTTGACGATTTGCTCATAGCTCATGCCTGAATCATTAATAGCTTGAGTCAATGCCGGATATTTATTAGCCAATTGAGATAATTGAAATTCAGAATCAGAGAGGCCTGAAGTTAATTTAGCCATTTCTGTCTGAAAACCGGTTATCGCTTCAATTTCTTGTTCACGATAATCTTCAATGATTTCTTGCCGTTTCAAACCATATAATTTCTCTACGTTTGTTAAATTAGCCCCTAATTCAATTGCTTCTTGCTTTGTTTTTTCAAATTCTTTATCCAATTGAAACAAATCTAAATCCATACCTTCTAAACCAAATTCAATTATTTGTTGCCTAATATCAGTATTAAAATCTGCCGCTTTGACTTGTTGCTCCGCAATAGCATCTGCTTCTTCTTGACGTTGTGTTGTAAGATTATCAGTTTCTTTGGCGGTGGAAGAAATCGTTGGAGTCGCTTTTTTAAAGGATTCTGACATTGAATCTGTCGCAGTGCTTATTGCCTTAATTGGAGACGAACTTGACGATATCGTTTTAGTTTCTGGAGTTGAAAGAGTCGTTTTTTGGAATTGAGCAGCCGGCGTGGCTTGAACGGTTTCGAACGCAGCAGAGCCTACATCCATCATAGCATTTTGTATTTCTTCCATGACCCCCTCTTCCTTTAGCTGCGTCATGACTTCTGCCATAATTTCCATTTGTTGCTTGACTTGTTCAACCAATGCGGCTAAAGCCTCGGCTGCTATTGTGCCGCCGACAATCAATCCACCTGATGCGATTTCACCCCCTGTGCCCACATTGGTACCCGCAATTGTGCCCCCTTCAGCTAGATTAGTTGCACTGATCACACTTCCTTCGCTTAGCGTGGTAGCCGCTATTGCCCCGCCTTCTGACATTGTTGTTGCTGAGATTGCAGCACCTTCATTCAGTGTCGTACCTGCTATTGCCCCACCTTGGGTTATATTAAGAGCGGCTTGAGCGGACGAGTTCAAAAAAGGTGAAACCATACCCTCAAAAATAGTTTGAGCAACAGAATTCATTACTGACCCGATCATTTGTTGATAGAATTGTTCCGCAAAACGATCAGCCATCATTTGGCCAGCTTCTTCAGCACTTGATGCATTGAATATAGCATCCATTAGATTTTGTCCAAGGGATGCCGCATCAATAGAGAATACGTTTTCCATCGCGGTAAACAGGTTATCAACGGCCGGTGCCATACCAACAAGGGATTCCATTAATTGTCGGCCCGATTCGGTTGTCACATCTAAACTATTGATTAAATCTGTAAAGCCTTGACGTGTGTTGGGAACTGCTAACCCCAAATCATTGAAAACAACTCCAATCTGATCGAACGACTGGGTTGCCTGGCCAGTAAATTGTTCTAATGTGCTGTAATAAGTGTCAAAAGCGGGAGCGGCTTCGAGCAAACTTTGGGTTAATTTCGCACTTTCTGGCCCTGTATTGTTCATGCTTTGTACTAATTGTGCAAATTCATCCCGTGTTTTGGGGACCCCTTTGCCTAAATCCGTTATCGTATTGGATATCGTATTCAAAGCGGGCTTCAATTGTGCCGATTGCCTTTGAGTATCGGAGATAAATTTATCGCCAAAAAAGGCTATTTTTTGCGAGGCCTTTTCGGCACCGCCTGACATGTTGATAAATTCTTTTGTCAAAATGTCTGTATTGAGTGATGCATTTTTCGTTGCCGTTTTCAAGGATGTCATATCAGCAATGAATTTTTGCAATTCTTTGGCACTGCCGTCAAATTCACGAGACATTGCTTTAAGTGTTTTGAAAAATTCAATATCTTCAGTTACGGCAAATTTGCTGATGCCTTGTTCAACAAAAAGGATCGCTTCATTAATCCTGCCTGCAAGTAACTGCGACAGTTCATCAAATGTAGATTGGGGAATATCAGTCACGCCTATTTGATGAAACATGGCAGCTGTTTTTTCAGCGAGTTGTGCTTGAATTTCATCAGCACCCATGTCGCCTAAATCCATAGAGGATATAAAATCATTAAGGCCTTCAGTGAGCATTTGATGATAATGCTCAGAATTGACTTCAAATTGTCCTAAAATCCGGTCAAGATCACCGTTCCAAGTGCTATCAGCCACTGCCAGATCAAAATCAATTTTTCCGTTAACATCCGTGAATAATGCCATTAAATCGGAGACACGGCCAGATACGATCTGACTCACGTTTTCGGATAATTCTTTTGTGGCATCGTCATCGACTCCCATGATCATCATATTGTCAATCGCATGACTTATCATTTGTCGCTGAACTTCCTGCATGTTTTCCGCAAAAACTTCAGCACCAAGGCCTTCTCTATCTTCCAGGTGGGCGACAAAATCTGTCATGCCTGCCATCAGATTGATATCAAGATCGCCTAGTGAAGCATTAACCGTTTCAAGCGTACCTTTTATAGCTTTGAACTGTTCATTGAGTTGCGCTAATTCTTTCTCAGGCAAATCTTCATACCCAATTTGTGAACCGCCTGTGATGAAGCCTTTTTTAACTTCCCTGAAGCCTTTAGAAAATTCGGCCGTCATGCCTTTAAAATCGGCCACAATCCATTCCGCTTCTCTCACCCATTCTGCCCCTAAACCCGACATTTGCGCTAATGCACCCGCTGCCATGCCCCCTAATGGCCCTAAGGGAGTCATGGAACCTGCTAATTGCGCCAGCCCGACTATTGCACCTTGTTTGTCGCCTTCCAATAACGACATGCCCGCTGATAGGGCACCCATACCCACAGGGCCCCCCATTGCACCAAGAGAACCGGTCAAACCTTCCGATTGTGGCATCAATCCGGTGATTGTTTTACCCAGTCCACCTAAAGACTGGCTTAACCCAGTTGCACTGGTACCCACACCACCGCTTCCAGAAAACATGTTGGTGATCGTAGACATGATTCCGCCACCTGCACCACCACCATTGCTAGAAAACATGCCACTGATTGCGGACATCATATCGCCACCTGCACCACCACCGTTTCCTGAAAACAACTTACCAAAATCAAAATTTTGAAGTTGTTGGGTTGCCATGCTGGCAAGCGATTTTGACCAGGTGCTCTTCATGTCGTCCGCAAAGGCGTGGAAAGCGTCTTTTGCATTCATTGAGCCGTTAAGGATGCTCTCAAAATAGTCCCCTGCTGTGTTTGTTACGTCAAGCCACAATTCATTTTGTTCTTTCTGTGCCTCAATTAACTCATGTTTTTCCAGTAATTCTTGTTTTTGAGCTTCTGTAGCGTATTTGTGCCCAAATTTTTTGAGTACATTATATTGTTCTTGCTCATCCCTAGACATTTGTAAAAATGCCAGTTCCTTATCCAAATTGTTAAGAACAGTATTATTCTTTTCTTGTTCTATTTGAGTTCGCAGTTCAACAATAGAGTTTATTTCTTTTTCGCTAGCGCCTTTGCGACGCAGGGCTTCTAGTTCCTTCTCATAAGCAGTCATGCCAATATAAGCAAGCTGCTCTTGTAATTTTTGGCGTTTTTCAGAAACAACTATGGCAATTTGGTTTGCCTCAATTTGGTCTAAAATAGCCTGATTAACCCCTTGTTGGGCAAGTGCCTCTAATTCTAATTGTTCTGGTGTTTTTCCGATTGATTGTAATTTGGATTCTGTAGCAAATAATAATTCTTCAGCATCAGCAAGTGCATTAACTGATTGAATTTGCTGAATATTAGCCTCGCTAATGCCTTGGCTTTGCAAATATTGGGCTTCCAATTGTTCTGGTGTTAATTGAACCGCTTTTAAACGTTGTTCAGCTTCAAATAAAGCATTTTTAGTCGCAATGTCGCTTTGCAAGACTTGGGCATGTTCCAAAACAGCCTGAGTTGCCCCCTGTTGGCGGAGTTCATAAATTTCTAATTGTTCAATTGTAAAACCTATCGTATTGCTTTGTTTTTCAAGCGAAACAAGTGTTTCAGCGACGGCATTAAAGGCATCTTCCATACCTTTTTTCAGGACAGGTTGCCCTTGTTTAACGCCACTCGCCATCGTCGTCATAATGGCTTGACCACTCGCTGTCAGGTTTGAAAAGGGGCCTTCTTTTGCATCGGAAAAAGGAAGTAGGTTTCTAATATCCGACAATACAACTGAGACTTGATCTTTTAGGCCACTCGCTGCGTTTGATATCCCTTTTCCAATTGTGGCAAGCATGGCCTTGCCCGACTCTGACAAATCAATACTAAAAATGTAATTTTTTACGCCATCGATTGCGCCCTTAAATGCCGCAATGAGTAAGCCAATCGCCGCTTTGATGCCATAGCCTAAAGTTTGTAATAGGGATTGCCCTTCAGTGTTCCAGTTCAATCCCGTCAAATAATCACGGGCACCCGCCATCATGCCTTTAATTGCCGCAATAATGGGCCCACCTGAAAAAATAGCCAGAAAACCTTGCAGTAGATCATTACCTAATTCTGACCACGATACACTGGAAAGGTAAGTACCAACTGCCTCAATTCCGATTTGAACAACATCAATAATAAAATTAGCACTTGCCTTGATTGCACCAATAAAACCATCAATTAAGCCAGTAGCGGGCCCCACCCAACTATCAGGCAGAATAGCGCTGGCTGCCATTTTCAGCATGCCGCCAACGGCATCAAGTAAGAGATTGCCAACGCTTTGAATACCTTCAATTAGCCCACTAATAATCAATGATCCAGCTTCTGCAAAATTGCCATTTTTAACCGCGTCCATTATTTTGTTGAACGCATTTTGTACAGCATCAGCAAAGTTCATTAACACTTCAATTGTACCAATTGCGAACTCTTGAACAGATTCAAATTGATAAAGAAATTCGCCAATTTTCCAACCAATGAAAGCGGCCGCTGCAAGTCCGGTGGTTTTCGCCAATAGGCTTAGTACTGTTGTTAATTCAATTAAACCAGAACCAAGTACCATCATAGCGCCCATACCAACAGTTTCCATATTTTGCCCAAGCCAGTCCCACGCTTCCGATAATTTTCGACTAGCCTGTTCCAACAAGCTGGCTTGTTGTTGAACTTGCTCAAGTTCAGAAGCGGCATTAGCCGTGCCAGAAAAGGCTAATGTTATTCCCCCAATTGCAGCCGCTGCTAAGCCCACTTTTGTGAGTTTGCTTGTATAACCCGTTGCCCGTTGCCCCATGTCGTTAAAAGCAGCACCGGTTTGACTTGCAGTTTGACTGGCTGTTGTGCCCAATTGCTTCATCAATTCTTGCTGACGTTGCATGGCCTGATTTGCCGCTTGATTCAAACCACTTCGGCTCATCGTTGATGAGGTTTCAGATGAACCAGATGAAAATTGATTGCTTTTTTGGGCAAATTGCTTATATTCATTGGCTTTTTGCTTTAAAGAATTGAATGTATTATCAGATTGGGATTTCATCTGCTGCCACATGCCTTTCATACTTGATCCGGTTTGTTTCAGGGCATCAGTGGCACGACTGGCCATACTTTTCATTGTGCCCGTAAAATCCGCTACCATGCCTTGCATGAAAGTGCGCTGGGCTTTGGCTTGCGCTTGCGCTTCTTGTTTTAATTGTTTGAACGCATCGGATTCTTTAAATGTTTTGCCTTGATAGCGGTTAACGCCTCGCTCCTTTGCCATTTGGGAAGTCCGATCTAATGTTTCGCCCCTTCGCATATCAGTCTGCCCAGACCCAGTCCATTTAGCCTCGTTAACAAAGCTTTGAACTCGGCTCATCGACTTTTTGGCTTGTTCGGCAATCACATTCCAGAGCGATTTGAACGCATTGGAAATAGAACTTCCCACATTTTTAGCCCAATTTACCCAAGTTTTTTTGCTTGAACTAGCAGCAGAACGAGATGAATTTTCAATCAATCGGCTTTGTTTCGTAATATTTTTTTCGGCCTGTTGATAAGCATTAGCGGTGGAAGTCAAGCAATTGCCAAGTGCGCCACAATCCGTTTTATTGTTCATCAAAGCAAAACCGCGTTGGCCTTCTTTTAAATCTTTTTTGAAAGCATTCCAACGTTTCTTATCATTTTCAGAAGGCAACATGCACTTTATCAGTGGATTTTGTTTACATTCCTTTGCGAAGGTTTGTAATTGCATGCTACGCCGCAATTTGATGATTAATGCCCCAATTGCAGTGCCCACTACAACAACCATAGCTAATACACCTACTTTTATGGCATCGAAAGGCTCCATAAAGAAATCTACATAGTCTTTAAAACTTCCAAAAAGAGAAACGATGCCATCAATAACCGCTGCGAAGTCTACACCCATTTGATTAGCAGCAAAACCAATAACTGTAAACAACGCAAGAATCGGGGAACCCATTAATGCCAGGCTAACTAACCCTATTCCGACCACAATGCTAAGAAATACGGTTTTCAGTGACTCATCCACATTCTGCCAAGTTGAAAGAATATCAGTTGCCAATTCTGAAACCCCATCCCAATTGGCATAAATTAAAGCGCCGACAGAAGCAATTCCGAGCATTGCTTTGCCCATCATTGTGAACTTTGAAAAAGCTGTTATAACCAACATCCCAATATTAGCTAATCCGCCCAATGCAGCAACCAATCCGGTTACTATGCTAATTAGGCGGGCGCCGAACGAAATGACAACTGGGATGTTTTTAATAAGAAAGCCTAAAAAATGAATTGATGCTGCCGCAAAAGCACTGGTACGAAATATATTAAAAGCCTGTGTAAGCGTTGTGATGGCGATGGTAATACTTGTTAGGGCTAAGCCCCCATATTGTGTTATTCCACCCAAGATTGCTACCCCTATTTTTTGGAAATGGGGCAAAATCATCTGTGCAAATCGAGAGGCACTGACCGCTTTTAAAAAAGATTCTAGATAAGGTAAAACAGGTTCAAAAATTTCGACTACTGTTTCAAAAAATTTGGAACCAGTACTAACCATTCCGTCAATGATCGTCCCTATAAAAGCCACGCCTGATTCATGAAGGCGAGCGAAAGGGCCCATATCTGCGTTTGAATGGGGGAGCAAGCTGGCTACGTACTCAAATGTACTAAAAACGGCATCATAAATAGCTGTGCCCACGGACATAAAACCCTCAACAAAAGTCGTAAGCAAAGCACGGCCGGCACCTGACCAATCTATATTTTGAATATACTCATTGGCTGAAAGAAGGGCATATTGTAGTTTTTCTGTGAATGAAAGGCCCTCTGTTAATAATGAAAAAGAAGCGGCAGCTTGGCCTATCCAAGTTCCCAAACTTTGAAATGCTGAACTCACCATTTGCAATGGTGATAGAAGAGTTGTTATCGCAGATGAAATTTGAGGCCAAATGGAAGTGAACCAACGGACAAACTCAATGCCCGATTTAACAAGCCCATTTAAAGGTTCTTTAATCTCATCAAAAAGTGTAATCCACAATTCCTCAACACTAGAACCCAATGTTTTCCAAGAGCCCACCAAATTGTCGGTCATTTTTTCGGCCATTTTGGCAGCCGTGCCTTCGCTCTTTTCTATTGTTTTTCTGAATTTTTCAAAAGCAGTAGGCAGCTTATTACCAAATTCGTCTGTCGCCGCTTGACTTTGCTTGATTAATTCCAAAAACGCACTGCTCGCTTCTACACCTACAATTGTTTTAATGCTACCCAATTTATCAGCCGCAGTCATGTCTTTCGTAGCATGGGCAAAATCTTTTAATATTTCTGAAAAGTCTTTAAAATTACCTTTAGAATCGCTTACTTTGATGCCCAGTTTGTCTATCTCTTTTGCTGCTAATCGAGGGGGTGCAGCGAGGCGTAACATAGACATTCTCAAAGCTGTACCGCTACTACTACCCTTTATGCCAGCATTAGCTAAAAGGGAAGTAGCCGTTATCAACGTTTGCATGGATTGACCGGCCGTTGTAAAAACGGGCGAACTATATTTCATTGAATCGCCCAACATGCCGACTGTCGTGTTGGCACTAGACATGGCTTTAGCCATAGCATCTGACAAAACCCCTGTTTGATCTGCTGACATGCCCAAAGCGGTCAGTTGATCAGACACGATGTCCGCAACAGTCGCCAAGTCTTCACCAGCCGCGGCGCTCAGGCTGAGTAGACCCGGTAAAGCAGCAATTTGTTTGTTTGCTGAAAAACCTGCCAAAGAGAGGTATTCTGCCGCTTTTCCAACTTCAGAAGCAGAAAACTGGGTTGTTGAGCCTAAAAGCCGGGTGGTTTCTATGAGTTGTTGTAATTCAGAATCAGTTGCCCCCGAAATAGCCGCAACACGATCCATCTGCGCTTCATACAAAGCGCCTACCGAAACAACTTTTTTAAAAGGGGAAGCGAATGCTTGAACAGCATTCGCTATATTTTGGAAGGAGAAAAATAATTGGCCGGCCTGATTGATTGCACTTTCAAACGCGCTAGCAAGGTTTTTAGAAAGCGTTTTACCAAAATGTTTAAAAGCATTTCTGGCTCCTAACGCTTCTGCTCTTGCTTGAGAAAGTGCATTATCAAGTTGTTCAAGTTTTTCTTTAGAATCTTGAAGTGTATTAACTAAAGAAGAACCGTCTGCTGTAAGTTTGAATGCGACTGCGAGGGCTTGTGCCATATTGATTTTGCAACCTTTACACGATAAAATGCAAAATCAACTTCTGGTACAAGTTGATTGAAGTGCTGTCTAAGCATTACGGCAAATCTGCCGTAATGTTTGGAACAGCCTTTTTAGATGGGAAAAACATTACGGCAAATCTGCCGTAATTAATTATTTTTGTCGTTAAGAACGCTAAGTGCTTCACGTTCCATCAATTCAATTCCTTCAAATTGTTCAAGAGTAATACTTTCCTGAAATTTTTCTAAGAGTTGAAATTTCGCTAAAACAGCAGGCCAATTGAGAGAAATAATTCCCCCCATTGGGCCATAAAGCCATAAATTAGAAATGCGAAGCCAAAGTTCCAATATAGGCCAATTTTCTTTTAAAACGCCACAGGTGTTTTGTTCAGAATCCTTTTCAATCTGCAGTTTCAGCTTTTCAAATATTTCAGGAGCGTAAGTAGAACGTGCTGCTTCTAAACGTTCTTCTAAGGAAGGTTGATGCCCTGCCTTTATTTGAGAAGCCCAGTATCGGGCAATTTCAAGAAGATTTTCTTGAAGGACGAAAATTGTTTCTGTTCATGAATTTCAAGTATGCTGCCATAATGGCAGAATTCACAATGGAATTCTGCAATAACGCATCTCTAGCTTCTTGTCCTGACAAAGTTCCCCCATCAACACCCTCAATATCATGCGTTGGTTCCAAGAAAACATCCCAGAGAAAGTCCTGTTCTACTTTGCGTATTTCTCGCCGATCCTCTCCCAATTCATGAATTTGTTGTAAAAAATCATCCCAGTCGTCTTCTGAAAGGATTTTAAACTCCCCATTAAAGACGGTTGTTGCAAAAGTTTTGCCTCTCGGCATTTCTACCGGAACATCTATCTTTGTTGTGTTGGTTAATACAAATTTCAATTTTAATTTCCTATGGTAAAGAAAACAAATTATAAAAAGTGTCAAAAAAAAAATGACGAGAATAAATGAATAAATATTACCAAATTGTAATAGATAACTATAAACATTACCAAATTGTAATAGATAACTCACGATCAAATAGCACCTTTTTGCGGCCCGTTGCTGTATAAGTTAGGTTGGTGACTTGTATACCATTCCGGTCTCCAGAATCGTCTGGTACTTCCAATTGAGCCTCTGGAATGGAAATCCGAATACGTTTACCTCTTTCATTGCCGGCTGCAACAAATATTTTTTGTCTATGGTGATTTTTCCATTCATCGAATGGATTCCAATCATTAAGACTCACCGTCGTCGGGTTAATTGTTCCAGATGGAGCGCGGTTCGTGATAAAGATGGCCTTAATGGCATCTTCCGCTTGCATATCCTCAACAGGCTGTACTTCATTATTCAAATTCAGTTCAAATGTTTCAACAGTTGTTAGACCCGTATCCAAATTCCCTATATTGAATAGGGCGGGATTACAAATAATGGGCTCATTCTCACTAAAATCAGCGTCAATTAGGGCTTCAGATTCT
>QNEL01000289.1 GCA_003645185.1 Candidatus Parabeggiatoa sp. nov. 3 | reverse complement strand
TGCTATCATTAAATCTAGCACAGAATTACGTTGGTTGAGTTCATCCGTTTTCATAATCTGAACATCTAATGGGCCCAGTTCGGCCGTGTCTGACATAATGATTTTGTCAGCCCCCAGTGTTATCAGCGTACCGGCACTTTTACACAGTGTATCTATGTATATTGTGAAGGTTTCGTATGTTTCTTGTAAAAAACGTGCGATGCGATAGGCCGCGTCTGGATCACCGCCGAGTGTGGTGAGAAAAAACAAGACATTGCTGTGTTGTGAATCTCGACAAGCGGCAATGAGTTCATCTGCATACTCTTTTTCTATATCACCACAGAAATAAAGTATATCGGCATCATGCGCTTCTGACACGTCTTTAAAAGATTTTAGAAAGTGTTGGGTTGAGCTGGGTAAGTGGTTTTGCTCAGGTGATATCTCCGTTTCCTCTTGTAATGCTTCAGAAATTTTCTCTGGTAAGTCTTCTTCTGGCATAATTGTTCTCTCTGGTCAGTTATCAGTTATCAGTTATCAGTTATCAGTTATCAGTTATCAGTTATCAGTTATCAGTTATCAGGCAAACTCAAGTTGGAACGTAAATAGCTTAAATAATGGAAGCTTTGGGCCTTCGCAAAATAAATTTTGCACTCCAATTGCAAAATAAATTTTGCACTCCAATTGGGCCTCCAATTGGGCCGTTGCAAAATAAATTTTGCACTCCAATTGGGCCTCCTCCAATTGCAAAATAAATTTGGACGAAAATTGGGCCTTCAATTTGAAGACGGATATTTAGGTGTAGTCATATTTTTTAATCCGGATTTAACCAGAATGGCTATAAAATCAGTAAAGGGTGCGATATTCTGGTTGATACTGGCTTCTTCTAGTGCTGTCATATAGACATTGCGTTCTTCCAATGGGATAACTGTCCAAGGATAGCCTCCACTTGCCAGCATGACATTCATTAAAAACCGTCCCATTCGTCCATTGCCATCCATATAGGGATGAATGTACACGAAAATAAAATGGCCTAGCACGACTCGAACTGAGGTTTCTTGTTCTTGACGCAATAAGTCAAAAAAGGCGGGCATGGCATCGCGTACTGCTTCTCTGCTTGGTGGTGCGTGCATAGAATTTCTGATGTAAATGTTTCCATTACGGTAACCCGCTAGATCGACAGGGCTCAGAATACCGGCCGTTACGCCCGGTGTCAACATTTCCCGATACCAAGTGCGATGATCGTTATCAACAACCGTACCGGGTATTTCACCGTGTAGCACTTTTCCGATGCTTTTTCGCACTGATTGATAGGCTTGCCAGTATCCGCGTGCTGCTAATGCATTATGGTTCTTTTGGTCATGCTCATTTGTATCTGGTTTCCAGTTGCCGCGACGCACTTGCTCGATCAATTCAGGGCTGACACGATAACCTTCAATTGATAGAGAATGATAGGCATCTGTGATATAAATCTCTTCAACCTGTTGGAGATAGGCTTCACGATTTTTGGGTAATCCGGGGGCTTTTGGGAAACGCTCGATAATCTTTTCCCGCATTTCATGCCACATCAAGCGAATGCGATTGACGTAAGGTGAGTGTTCTCGTGTGGGCAAGGATATCGGCATTGGCGAATCGAAGGGATCATTTTCTCGGACATCATATCCAGCAGCAGACAGGGTATTTATAATATCGTCAGCAATACGCTTATGGCCAATATGACGAAAAGCACCCGCTAATCGTCCTGCGATAGTGCTATGTCCTCCTTCTAATAATTGTTCAAGAATTTCGGAGGCATCACTTATTATTGATAGTACCGCACGTATATCATTAGGATTTTGCGTGAAATATCGGGATGAGCAATTTATTAAGGCGGCTGGTAGTGAGAACAGGCGCAGTCCGCTTTTTTCTATCAGTTCATTGTCTTTTGGTATCAAAGCGCGGATATTGAGTAATGAGGTGCCGTGTGGTAATTGAGTGATATTATTGCGAGCTTTAGTAGATCGGATTAGTAATTGATTGGGTACTGTCCAGTTTTCCGCATGGAGTGATAGAGATTGCTCTGGCGATAGACACCAGTCATTGCCTTTGAGATGTTGGAGATAGGCCGCACAAAAGGGCCAAAAAGCACTATACCATGCGGTGCTTTCAAAACTCGCTTCATCTGGACGAGAGGGGATATACCAACCTTTAAGCACTTCCTGTAAAAAGCCGTTTTGACATAAACGTTCCCGATGAGTTCGCGTTAGAGCAGCGGATCGTATGGCGACTAAGCCACGTTCCTGAAGGGTGTGAAGAACGTCAAGAGATTCAGCTAGTTTTTCAGATGGACTTGCCATGACTTATGATCCACTATGTTGTGCGATGATTCGCTTTTAGTGTTGTGCGATGATTCGCTTTTGGTGTTGTGCGATGATTCGCTTTTGGTGTTGTTTCGATTTATATTGCTCACGCAAAGCCGCTAAGACGCTAAGTATAAATAATAACTTAGCACCTTTGCGCCTTGGCTCGAAGCGTGAGATAAATAATGCAAGAGAGGCAAAGATTAATTATTAATTACCCGTCTGTAAACACTCCTTAATGGAGTCAGCCATATTGCGTAACAGGGTCAAGTAACTCTTTGTTTCTGCTGGTAATTTTGCCCCTAATGGATCGAGTATACCGCGCTGTGCTGAACTGTTTTCTATGAGGGTATCCACTAAGGCTGATTCAAATTGGGGTTCACTGAAAACGCAATGGATTTTATGCCTTTTTAGCTGTCTCTTTAATTTATATAAACGTTTTACACTTGGACGGATTTCTGAGGATAAGCTGACAGCACCGATTGCTTTCAGTCCATAATGCTGTTCAAAATACTGATAGGCATCGTGGAAGACTAAAAAGGGTATGCCTCTGACGGCCGATAATTCTTGCTTTAAATCCTGATCAAGTTGTTCCAGTTGTTTAATCAGACGTGTCGCGTTTGCGGTGTAGCGTTCGGCATTGTTGGTATCCCTTTTTATCAGGGTTTGGGCTATCGTTTGTACCAGTATTTTGGCGTTTTCAGGTGAGAGCCAAATATGGGGATCGATTTCAAAATCAGTGTGATGATCAGCATCGACATGATAATGATGGGTTTCCCAAACCTTGCCTTTGCGTACTTTCAATCGGGTTAAACCTGGTATGTCAATTAAACGCAAAATCTGGGTTGAGGTACTGAGTGTTGTTAAGGTTTTTTCTAAAAAGCTTTCTACGGTAGGCCCTACCCATATCACTAGCGTGGCGGCATGTAATCGCCTGACTTGTGAGGGATATAAACTATAACGATGGGGTGATTCTCCACCGGGTAATAATAAATATGGGGTTTCTACACCTTTCATTATGCCACTGACTAGGGCGTGAATGGGTTTGATTGTCGCGACGACTTGAGGCGTTGATGCCGCTGCCTGAATGGCTTGTGCCATTACAATCAATAAGAGGCATGCCCATAAGTGTTTGAACATTTAAGGTTCTCCTTTTTAATTTTTCCTGGTTTTCCCTTGTAGGGTGGGTAACGGGTTTTTGTTGCCCACCATCATCACTGGAACAAAAACACTTGCTCACTCTACATTTTTTTTTAATTTAAGGGGCCGGCAACAAAAACACTTGCCCACCCTACATTTTATTTAAATTCAGGGGCAGGAACAATAAATACAAAGCGTTTTTTGTTCCTACGCAATATGAATTCGTCCGACGGGGCTATAAGCAACATTTCCTCGCGTATCGCTGGCTTCTACAAAGTACTGAATATTTCCGGTACCGGCTGGCAGTATCGCTTGATATTGGGTTGCAATGATTGAGGGATTGATACGTGAGGGATAAGGGCCGTTGTTTTGCATTTCAATCTGTTTTTTGGAACCGCTTTTGCCATCATGATAGTGTAGTGTCACCTTTTTGATGCCTGATATATCGTGGACTAAGGTGCGAAAAGTCGCTTCACGGGTGGCATCTGCTAGTCCACCTTGTCCCCAATCTTTTCCACCTGGATTCGCTGGGCGTACCCAAGGGACGAAAATGGTTGGGCCTGTTTTATCGCGATTTGATCGCAATAGGTTATCTATCGCGCCTTGTGCCATGTCTATCGCTTTATTGGCGGCATTGGTAACTTGTGCATCCCATACGTCTTGCCCTGTCCAATACCAATAACAACTGGTTTCGGCCGTATAGAGCAATCGTTTCAAGGCCTCTATCATGCCCGATTCTTGGCCGGCATCTTCAAGGGAATAAACGACATTTTGTAATGCGGTTAAAACGGCCCAGCTGTTTAAATCAGGTGAATAGTCTTTTTCTGCCCATGAAAACCATTTGGTAAATTGCGGATCGCCATTATCGGCTCCGGCCCATGAACCTGCTTCAACATGAACCCGATTTTTTGGATCAACTGGGAAGCGTTGCAGGTAATCTTTGATCGTAGTCAGTTGAAAACGGGAATCGGTTTGGCACATTTTGACTAAGCCGGCCGTATTACAAGTATAGTAGCTATCGGCC
The DNA here is from genome assembly GCA_003645185.1 of Candidatus Parabeggiatoa sp. nov. 3. Classification (GTDB taxonomy): domain Bacteria; phylum Pseudomonadota; class Gammaproteobacteria; order Beggiatoales; family Beggiatoaceae; genus Parabeggiatoa. The sequence continues at coordinate 5,599 of QNEL01000289.1, read as the reverse complement.
CCGCCACCATAATTATCGCCGTCTGAATGGAGTACGAAAAAGGGTGGATGTTTGGGATCATAGCTGTTGGTTTGGTGAAGTTGTTCGTGAATTTGGCCCATCACCCCTTCATATTGTAAAGCGCCATACCCGCCACGCGCATCTTCATTACCCAAGTAACGCTCCGCCGGTACGCCGATGATTTCATGCTCTTTTCCTTGATGATCAGTATAATAGAGTATGCACGGTTTTAATAATTGCGGCGAAATCTGGCTAGGTGCCCAGATGTTCTGCAAATGCAGCCAATCATTAACGGGTGGATTGAGCTGATCGGCCGGATTGGGTGGCAACATGCCCTCGCTACTCCCCGCATAAGGGTAATCTTGAGAAGCACGAAAGTGGTGAATGGAATCATAGAGAATGGCCGTTATACCGGCTTGTTTTAGGGCCGGAATCATGTGAGGCTGAAAAGCCGTTTCCGGTGGAAACATGACATCGCTGGCTTCGACTCCAAAGGTGTCGCGAATGATACGACGATGCCATTCAATTTGGCCGACAATATCACGCGCTGGAATCAGGGGCATTAGCGGATGAAAAAAGCCGAAGGCGCTAAAATCAACTCGGGGATTGCCCAATGCGGTTTTCGCCCCGGCCAGATCACGCAGAGCATGATGCCAGTTACCAAAAGCACCTTGCCCTCGCCCAGTTTCATTGCAACGATGAAGTTGTTCAATCAAGGAACCTGACCAGCTTGTTGATAAGCCAGCATGGGCCAAGCCGCCTTCAATATATTGATGCACTGCTGCGGCAATAAAATGGGTATAAGGCCCGCCCCGCTGACCAAAAATACTATCCTTATCACCATCCCAGTAATCCATATCGGTGGCATTGTAATAAGGTTGGTGCATGTGCTTGTGAATACCGAAATAGATAACCGGTTGATTAGAGTCTCCCAAAGTCACAGAGGGTTTCGGAAAATGCTTGGGTTGCGATTGTTGGGCCGATTGTTGGGCCGATTGAGAACCGGGTTTGCCTATGATCTGGAGTTCGCGGAACGTTTTGATCCAATTTTCTGGACGCGAGGCATGAATATCAGCAATACGACAGCCTTCGATTTGTAAATAGGCTATCCCATCATGATAAGCTTCAGGGGGAACGTCAAAACGATAACGGCCTTTTCCAACATCAGTCACATACTGGCCTTTGACAATCCATTCCCAACCGCCATTGTGGCGAACTATGAGTTGAACGAAGGGCGCTTCACCGTTGACAGCCATAACAACCGTAAAACTTTTACCGACTTCCGCAGTTTCTGGCAACTCGATTTTTTCAATACGTGTAAAAAGCATGATCCTATTAACACCTATAAAGTTGGATTGATGAATTTGTTATTATTGAATTCGCTATTAGCGAATAGCGAATTATGATTTGTAGCTATTGATGATTATACATGAACACAAATCTTATAAGTAGGTACGCATAAATCTTTTAACATTTTCTGTAGGGCTCCCTGCGTGTTTTTGCTGCCCACCAGTCTGATAGGGGTAAATTTTATGTAGGGCTCCCTGCGTGTTTTTGCTGCCCACCAGTCTTCGCTGATAAGGGTAAGATTATTAGACATTAGACATTAACAAATAACACATCAATTTTTTTGATCGCCATTTTGAATTATGAATGCAACTTTTGATAGAGGTTGTCAAGCAGGTTATGTTAAACTCAATATCATTGACGAACTCTATGTTGCGGGCCAGTTGCCATTTTTTTGACAAAGCACTGGAGAGTTAACATAGACGACTGATTTTAAGAGTGTGAAAACCTTCAAGGTTTTGACTTATCCTTTCTTATAACGAATCCCTGTAGTTCTTTTTTTTTCATTATGCGCGAATTCAACACCAGCGGGCCTTGTGATCCCGCTCTACATTACACTGTCATGCGTGAAGCCTTAATGCTCGACGCGCAAAAAAAGGTGATAAAGGGTCGCTTTTTGACCCTCTTTGCGCCAAGACAAGCTGGCAAAACCACCTTTTTCAAACTGCTGCTGAACGAGCTTGAGAAAGACTTTACAACGGTTTGGATCAGTTTTGAAAATCTGAAAACGGCCTCAAAAGAGGAGTTTTATCAAGAATTCAATCATGAGCTTCACCGTGGACTTAAACATAAAACTCAATCTGAACTCATCATCCATAACTCAATTAGCTTGGACTATTTTTTTGAAAAAACTTCAGAACAGTCTAAACCCCTTGTCCTAGTGATTGATGAATTTGAAGGTATTCCTGATTGTGTATTAAGCGAAGTCTTGCACACTTTCAGATACATTTATCATAAAAGAGAATATCATTGCTTACATTCTTTGATCTTAGTTGGTGTCAGCACAGGTGCAGAACTGGTTTTGACTGAAGGCTCCCCATTCAATATTGCCGAAGAACTACAGATTCCTTATTTCACTGAACAAGAAGTCAGTTCACTGATTAAACAATATGTTGCGGAATCCGGTCAGGTGTTTGAAGAAAAAGTCATCAAACTCATCTATGAAAACACCAAGGGATTGCCTGGATTTGTCTGCGCGTTATGTTCATATATCGCTGATAAATTAGTCACTCCTCAGCATAATTCAGTGACACTGGAACACTATTATCAAGCACAACACCATTTTCTAACTGAATGGTTTGACAAAAAACTCATCCATATTGTTCAACAAGCCCAGGAAAAAAGAGCATTCATATTGAGATTACTTTTCAATGACGGGCCATTACGATTCTCAATTCACTACCCAGAGATGGCATGGTTGTACGCTAACGGTATTATTGACGAGACTAACGGTTACGTGGATATCCCGGTCCCACTCTATGCAAAACGCCTGATAAACGCATTCCGCCCATTGATAAACGGAGAAACAAAATATTATCTCAATTCGCCTCATGAAACGATCAACCAATATCTGAGTCCAAAAGGCGAGTTAAACGTCAATGAGTTGCTGAAAGCATACCGAGCTTATGTGCGTCGGCGCGGTTTTCGGGCCTTTGATACGGAGCATTTGAAAGAAGGGGCCTGGCATTATTCCTTAGATGGTTTTCTTTATTTCTTTATTCAACGTCTTGGTGGGCAAACTTATGTGGAAGTACCTTCTGGAAGAGGCCGAACCGATATTCTGATCCGCTACCAAGGCCAATCAAACTTTATTGAAACAAAAATGTATCCTGATGTGACTTATTTCAAAAGAGGCAAAGGGCAATTGGCAGAATATCTGAAATCAGAAGCACTTGTGGAAGGATATTATGTGGTTTTCAGCCAAAAACACACCGAAAAAGATAAACTCAATTTTGAAGAAGTGATTCAAGGGAAACGGATTTATACCCATATTATTCCAATCCAGTTTGAACAAGCCAGTCGTGTACCCGTGCCGGAGGAACTGAAACTGACAGAAGCGGAAAAGATTGTGAGTAACCTGCTGAAAATCGGCCAGTTCAGCAAAGAACACATTGCACAAGCCACTGGTATCAATATGGAGAGGATTGAACAATTATCTGAATTCTAAATAGACTACCAAAATGGTATATAATGCGGATTAAAACCTTACCACCTATCAGTTTGATCAGACGCTTTTTTTCTTTACGGCGTATACAGAGTACCACAGAGTGCCACAGAAAATAAATATTTATATAAGTTTAAACCTGACAGGTTTTTTAAAACCTGTCAGGTTTTTAAGTACTGAAGCACAAATAAACAGGTATTTTACAACCAAGGGCAACCACAAGGGATTGCCCCTACGAACCGCCCGTAGGGGCAATCCCTTGTGGTTGCCCTCTTTCTGTTTTTTTAAATATACCTGAAAATTTATGGTTCAGTACTTACAATCCTTCAATCATCCCGTTATCCGCAAACGTTCCACAATGCGCCCATTTTGGAAATGTTCCGACAAAATTTCATCAATATCGGCTTGATTTTGGTAGGTGTACCAGATACCTTCTGGATAAACGACTATCACGGGGCCCTGTTGACAACGATTCATACAACCTGCACTATTGGCACGCACCGCACTAACTATTCCTAATTCTTTCGTGCGTTTTTTTAAATAATCACGCATGGCCTGTGCATTATGGTTTTGACAGCAACGCTGCCCTTCTGCACGTTGATTGGTACAAAAAAAGACGTGATAGCGATAATAAGTTTCAGTCATAGTATTTTTCTCCAATAACAAGATTATTTTTATTATGCCACGGAAAAACACAGCACGGAATGAATTTTTCCGTGTTTTTCCGTGTTTTTCCGTGGCGAAATAATAAAAAATTTTAAAGGTATAATCAATTATTCATAACCCATTATCCATTTATTTTCAAAAGATTCCAATTCTTGGGTACGGGCTTGAGTGAGCTTGGTTTTGATGTTGATTTTCTCAATCGCTTCGTCTGGTTCATCCTGATAAGGTAAGCCCCAAAATTCAACATTGTGATCTTGAAATTGAATCCAAGCTTGTTGTGATTTTTGCAGTTTTCTGCGCTCTTGCTTATCCAATTTACGCCTAAGTCGTTGATAAACTTGCTTTAATTTTTGTTCAGCGATTTGATTATTCAGTTGGGCACATTCCATGGCTTCTGTCGCAAATTCAGGGTGTTCGCAATGGATTTGATCTATAAAATGAGCATCATAAGCTTTTAACAGCGTTTCTAAACCGAGAAAAAATTCGGCTTCTGTCTCATCTATCACGCGCCGAATCCAAAACAAGACTGCGCCTTTAACAACATCGCCATTAAACCCTTGATCAAATAAGTAGGCAAATTCATAATACCTATTGACGTAATACTCTGGTAAAGTGTTAAATTCTATTAACTTCAAATACTGCTCAACCTCATCTTGAAGATAAGCGGGATCGAGTATCAGCAGTTCATGGACAATATAATACGTTCTTGCCAGCGATTGAATGTATTCATGATAAACCGTTTGGGTTGATTTTTTAAATCGTCTCGTTTTGATTGCCGAACTCAATTGATTTCTTAACCAAATCACAAATGCCTTATTGTAGTAACCAAACTCGGTTTTGCTCTTCAAATTCAAAAGCGTTTTGCTATGCGGGCCTTTAATAAAAACCGACATGGGAGCCAGTCGTTGCAGTCTCTTATAACTGAGAAAGGTTTTGACATGGCAATAAAATATCCGCATTCCGCCTTCTGGGAAAGCATCAAATAACTCTGGACATTGATTTTGGGTTTGATCAAGATTTCGCCAAACATATTTGATCTCATTTGTCGTTGTCGAAGCGGTTGCGATTGTCGGCGAAAAGCATAAGATGACTAAAAAAATGAGTTTAAATCTGCTTGTTAAATGTTTCATTTTTGAAATTTTTTTTTAATGGAAAATGAATATAAAAACTGATAGAACGCTGATTGTACTGATTGTCATGATTGACGCTGATTAAATATCAGCGTAAATCATGCCATCATCTGCGTCATCTGCGTTCTATCCTATTATTTATTTTAAGTACTGAAGCACAAATAAACCTGTATTTTACAACCAAGGGCAACCACAAGGGATTGCCCCTACGGGCGGTTCGTAGGGGCAATCCCTTGTGGTTGCCCCCTTTCTGTTTTTTTAAATATACCTGAAAATTTATGGTTCAGTACTT
>QNEL01000288.1 GCA_003645185.1 Candidatus Parabeggiatoa sp. nov. 3 | reverse complement strand
TAAGCGAGTAGGGTGTTGATTGGGCGCTTTTTTTGATGAGCATTTTTTTTAATTCTATGTCAATTTATTTTTATTAAAACGCAAGAGACGCAAGAGACGCAAGAGACGCAAATATTTTTCTTGATAGAGCATCTTTAGCATCTTTAGTTCCTCTGGCATTGCCTGTCGCCAAAATTAAAAATAGAACTAGAATTCATTAGCTGAAAACGCAAGGCCCATTGTTTTGCACTGAAAAGATTTATCTGTATTCATTTCAATTTTCCTTAATATTAAATTCAGTGAATATTATCAAATCCTCCATGCCAACGCCGCGCATATGTTATTCCATGACGCATAAAACGACTCACATATCAACAAAATGACTTTTACCGCTACTGATAATTGCCTAAAATGTTCAGCACATAAAAAAAAGCGAAGCCCCAACGGGTTAATTAATGTAACTCGTAGAGTTTCGCTTTTTTAGGGCAATGGCTTTAGCTTTGCAATTACTATCGCAAGAGATCGAAGAATTTTTTATAAATATTCAAATCTATAATACTTGAAACCGGATCAGTAACAATTTTATCTGTATAGTTTTGTAAAGAGCTATGATAAACCGACAAAGGTATCACATTTTGAGGGCGTTCAATAGTGTTGTTTTCAGGATTTTGAACTTGAATCGCACTAATGAGCATATTTAAAAATAAGCTGTGTGGATCGCTATGCCCCTGACGTTGTAGATTAAGGTGTGCCATTTCTAACCTCTCTACCCAATCCCGAAAACGGATAGGATTACCCTTGGGCAATCTTTCAACTTTTTTTAATTTCTGAATTATCTCAGCCTCTTCATTTATGATGGCGTTGAACAGTTTAAAAATAGCAGCACCAGCACTCTCATCTCTTTTAGATGAAACCAATGCTACCGGCGTAAAGACATGCATGAACGGCGTAGGATTATCAACACGTTTGAAATAGGCTTCCATCGCGCCTACCGTTGCATACACTGCTCTTGCGTCACCCTCTTCATTGGCTTTAATGAGATTATATAATTGTCTATAAACCCATAAAAACCAAACTTTAATACTGTCATTCTTCAGAACGCCATCTTGGTATTTCTGATAATATTTTTCATTATTAGAAAAAATATTACAAAAATGGTAATTCGTGTCAATGATGACACTTTCCAACGCCGGCATATCCAATTCAGTCCGAATGCGATCTGCATTTTTTTTGATCGTGTAAAGAAAATCTGCAAACAGGCTCGGATTATATAATCCATAAGGATTAGAAGGCCAGCCAACGGCATAATAGTCTCTTTGTTGGTTTTGCCTTAACGATGAAAATGTTCTTTGAACAATGATCTGATTAGCACCCATTTGTTCGACTAATGCTGAATCCGTAGCCATTTCAGGTTCTATCACAATTCTCAGATCACGATTCCTATCTTCAAGAAGAATTGCAGAAGAATCAGCATTCATAGGGTTTAAATCAATTACCAAGGTACTTTTACCTAATTCAAGATTACGTGCCAACAGTAATAAACAGAGCAAAGTTTTACCCGTTGCATTTTGACTGCTAGTTATAATATTCCATTCTAATTCTGTATTTGGGGAGGCTTTGAATTGGATTTTTTGTCTCTCTGCTTTAATCTGTAAAATTTTTCTATCCAATTCGCCTTCACTATTAACTGCTTTATCGCGAGCTCTTTCATAGTTGGATAGTGCTATTTTTAACTTACCTGTTTTATGAGCATAATCCCCCCGTCGTAGCCAAATTTGTTCCCAATCAAGTTTGATTTCTTCTAACCAATAGCTTTCAATTTTTTGTTCCGACTGTTCTTCATCCAATTTAAAAAGTTGTTCATAAAGCGTTAACTTTTCATCTTCATCATCACAAGTTTCTTTTAATTGTAATAAAACGTTAATCAGTCGAGAACGTGCAGCACGAGGATTAAATTTAGATAACTTTTCCAATACTTCACGTGCTTCATTCACCTTTTGCTGTTCTAATAAGATATCAGCGAGTAATTGAGTTGCACCCACATGATAGGGATTTAAATTAATAACCTTCTGTAAATACGGAAAGGCTTCATCTGATTGATTAGTATAATAATAATCAGTCGCAACGTCATATAATTTATTGGCTCTAGGTTCAACACAATCTAATTCTTCTTGTACCTGATCTAGCGATTTATGTTTTACAATCCACTGACGAAGTAATTCAACCCGAAAACGATAACCACCATCAGCAGGTTCAATAATATCCCAATCTTGCAATACTTGTGGTGTATTTTCTAGCTTTGGAATCATTCGTTCTATGCCATTTTCAAAAAACAAGTTTTGTAATCGGGTTTCAGTAATCACATCTGTACCTGCTTTAGCCAACATAGAAGCAACAATTCGTTCTGCTGACTTTAAACCTTTCCATAACCAAACTAACGCGCTTTGACTGGAATCCAAAGCTTCTGGAATTGCAACTTCTATATCTTTTGGAGTGACTACAGGTGTTTTTTTCGGATTTTCATCGTAAAGACGTTCCCAAATATTTTTACACAGAGATTGGGTTAAATAGGGATGCCCATGAGTGAGTTGCCAAATTTTTTCTATCATTTCATTTGACCACTGAAGGCTGTTGTCATCTCTGGAAAAATGTATTAATTTTACGGTATATTCATATTCGAGTAATGAAACATGTATGGTATCGTTTACGTCTTTGCACAAAGCTAAGGCTACATCGTGTAAATCATTAATATTGCGCCCAATAACAAAGACAAAGGATAAACGTTGAGGATTAATAGATAATAAATCATGCACATAACGAAAAAACTCATCACTTGTTTGTTTAAGTTCCGGAGCATCTAGTGCATCAAATTCATCAAACAAGAGAACTAATGACTTCGTCTTTAAATGATTTAATAAATTGGGTAGCCAAACTTCACGAAATTCTGTTTTGGGATTATGACCTAAGTCGGCTTTTCCTTTACCTAAATCCGAACTGATGGTGTTTGCTAAATCCCGTAAGGTTTCCTCCAAAGATTGACGAGCTTTACCCAGTAAATCAAAAAAAATAGGGTGATAAGCCCTTTTTAATAATTGGTTTTTCAATTCATATAGGATAGACGTTTTACCGATACGCCGCTGTCCATGAAGTACAATGGCACTTGCTTGATGATGGGATAAAACTTGTTGCACTTTTCGTAAAATATCGACTCGTCCAATAAACTTTGGCGTACCGCCAACGGATGAACCGGCAACATAAGGTACTTGTTTCATACTTTCTTTAAAACCCTCTTTAAAACCCTAACGAAAAAACTGGATTTTACAAATACCCTTATCAACAAGGGGATCAAATTCGTGATGATCGGAAGTGACTAACGTTGCCCCTTCTTGTTTTGCTAATGCCATGGCAAAGCAATCTGCAAGAGACACTCGCTTGAAAACGGCTTTGATATGTCCAGCTGTTTGACATAATGTTATATTCATATCATCACGATAAGTTACGCCAACTTCTTGAAGATCATCCATAGCCTTTTGTGCGGCTTCTTCACCTTCAACTCGTATCATATCATAGAAAACTTCACAATAATTGATAGCGTGTGCCATGCAAATTGGGCTTGTTAGCAATAATTTCCTGACTTCATCAGCACCAGGTTCATTTCGCAACCATGCTATCAAGGCGTTAGCATCAAAAACGTGCATTTTGGGGAATCTCCTCATGTTCATATTCGTGCCGTTTGCGTTTTGAAAATTCTTCGCTGCTCGTTTTTACAAAGGCATATTTGCCTTGAAGTGCCTTGATTTTGTTTTCCAAAGACATTTTACCGATACCAAAAATTAACCATTCACGATCAACACGTAAAACTTGTGCGAATTTATAAGCCGCTTTTGCTGGCGGATCATCTATCTTTCCCGTTTCTAAATCAGAAATCAAGTGTAAGGGGTGTCCAGAAAATCTGGCCAAATCAGACGTTGTTATTCCAGCCCTTTGTCGAGCAAATAGGAATCTGTCTTTAAATTCTCGAAATTGATTATCCATATTACATACCTCCATTAATAGACTCGCGCAATTTTTGCATCGCTTTTTCAGCCAACAAAGATGAAAAAATACTAGGGTGTATTTGCCAGACACCATTGTTTTCTATTATTAACCCTTGCTTTGTCAACTCTTTTAATTCATTGACGAAACCAGAAATTTCACGTTTTTGCATGAGCGATAAGAACGCTTTACAAGTATTTTTAGAACAATATTGTAAAATCTCATCAAGCAAATTGCTTATCCGATTAGAAAATTCTTTGGTTGCATTTTTAACCTTGTTTTTTTTGTTGTCATCATCATAAGCGTTCCACCAAACGTTTGTTGCTACCCGTAAAAGATAAGGATGTCCACCAGCCGCATTTTTAATAAAATCGCAAGCCTCATTAGTTAGTTTGCGCTCACTTTGTTGCAACAATTTATCAATCTCTGCTTCAGACAATACAGCTAAACTCACTTGATTAGCGTCTATAAAATTAAAATATGGCGAACCGCCAGGATTTAATTCTTTGTTCTTTTGATGAAATTGTTGTAACAACATGCTCAAAGTGATAACTAAGTTCAATGAACTAGGATAACAAGAAGCAATTTCACGCAAATTACCCAAAAAATGGGTACGTTTTAAATTCTTTCGTTGTAATAACAAATCAAATCTGTCTATCATTAAGACTAACTGTCGATTATCTTTTTTCAGTTGTTTGAACAGTTCTTTAAGGTAAAACTCTTCAAACTGATTATTTTGACACTCTTTGTAGGCTTTAGCTACTTGTGGAGACACATTCCGCCGTAGTAGCCACCGTAGCCTTCGTAGCCAAAAATCGTCCTGTCGTTGTTTTTCAATATTGACTTTGAGTGGCTTTAAAGCCTGTTTCCAAAATTTTTCTGGATCACAATCTACATCTAATGAAGAAATGTCTAAATCAGAAAAAATCAATCTATCCGCCTTATCGCTATATTCTTGATCATTAAGGGCAGCCAATATTGCAGTCTTTTCCTGTTCAAATACACCAATAATAGCACTAGATTGTCCACTCCTAATTTGTCCGACGATACGACGTATTTCTTTTTCCCGAATTTTAGACAAATTATCGAATGGATTTTGATATTTTAAACGTCGATTATGGAGATATTTTCCTATTCCCCATATTAAAGAAATAATGGATGCTAAACTTCCTAAAATGCTAATAATCCAAAACGAAAAATCTTTCATTTACAAATACCTTAAAGTGTTAGTTTTGTTCTATCTAAATTAAGTCTTTAATATTTCCTTATAAAGTCTCAGTAATTCATGGACTGAGTAGCACAGAATTACCGTGTAAAAATGGGTTATAAGGTAACATATTAATGTAATAAAAAACGAAACATGAATATCAGGTAATGCGGTTGGTAAGTAGGTGGGAGGATCCGCAGTCTAAAAGAAAAAACCACTCCTACACATAGGGGCGTAGGAATGGTTTTTTGTTAACAGCACTTCATGGTGTTGGTGAATTTAGACAGTCTATGCCAATATGCCACGAAGTTTATCTAGGAGCTTAGACATATTTTTTCTCCTATACATCAACATTTCTCCTAAACCTTTAGGAGTGGCACTAACAAAGCACAAAAGATATTTTCCGGAGAATCCTTCTTCTAGGAGAGTAATATTTAAAATGCCCTCAGAAAATTGGTAAATGGTGTACTCAAGCAAACCTAAGCCTACTCTGTTTTCCTCCGTCCGGATTTTATGTGTTGCAATACCACCTAGAACACCAACAAAAATTTCAACATCCACTCGCCTGGACTTATCAGGGCCGGGCTCACTCTCTGCAACGATCATTGACTCGTCATCAGAATAAACAAAAACAGCATCTATCTCATTGTCCTCTTCGACAATGCTATTAAACAACTTTACCAATTCTTCCTTCTTTGCCATAAGAACTTTTACCTCTTGTATTTCCATCTCATCATAAAAAGAAGCAAGAGAACTCCCCTCACCTAATCCAAGCTGTTGACTTGTAGGTACGGAATCTTTCTCGCCCTTTCCCATCATTTTCTTGAAACCATCAATCCAATTTTCAAGAATTTCCATAAATTTTCCCTTTATCTCAAAAGGAACATAAAAAATGGTGTCTTCTTCCTGACTACCTATGAGACTCTGTTTAGGTAGCCAAGGTTCTACTTTGTGTCTGAGTTTATCAACACTTTTATTGTTAAAATCAGTTACCTGTTCTGAACGATTAGAAAAGATAATTTTGGCTGTACTGCCAAGCTGATTACTGGCTGTTTCAAAGGGTACGCCCTTGTCAGCCTTGTAAATGACAATTCTCATTCGTTATGATCCAAAAGTGCTTTGAATTTTTTGTACAGGCTAAAATCTTTTATTTCTGATACAGGATCGCTAGCACTCCTATCTGTGTAATATTGTAAAGCCGCGTGATAGACTGATAAAGGTATCACATTTTGAGGGCGTTCAGAATTGTTTTCACTATTTTGAACTTGGCTGGCATTGATGAGCATATTTAAAAATAAGCTATGGGGATCATTATGCCCCTGCCGTTGTAAATTAAGGCGAGCCGTTTCTAATCGATCCACCCAATCCCGAAAACGGATAGGATTACCCTTGGGCAATTTTTCAACTTCTTCCAATCCTTGAATCGTATCATCATTTTCATTTCTGATGGCGTTGATCAGTTTAAAAAGAGCAGCACCAGCACCGGCACTCTCATCTTTTTTAGATGAAACCAATGCCACTGGCGTAAAGACATGCATGAACGGCGTAGGATTGTTAGCACGTTTCAAAAAGGCTTCCATCGTAGCTGCCGTTGCATACACTGCTCTTGCATCCCCCTCTTCATTGGCTTTAATGAGATTATCTAATTGTCTATAAACCCATAAAAACCAAACTTTAATACTATCATTCTTCAGAATGCCCTCTTGGTATGCCTTATAATATTTTTCATCATTGGAAAAGATGTTGCAAAAATGGTAATTCGTATCAATGATGACACTTTCTAACGCGGGCATATCCAGTTCTGCCTGAATGCGATCTGCATTTTTTTTGATCGTGCAAAGCAAATCTGCAAACAAACTGGGTTTATATAATCCATAAGGATTAGAAGGCCAGCCAACGGCATAATAGTCTCTTTGTTGATTTTGCCCTAATGACGAAAATGTTCTTTGAACAATGATCTGATTAGCGCCCACTTGTTCGACTAAGGCTGAATCCGTAGCCGTTTCATGTTCTATCACAATTCTTCGATCACGTCTCCGCTCTTCAAGCAGGATGGCAGAAGAATCGGTGTTCATTGCATTCAAGTCTATCACTAGGGTACTCTTACCCAGTTCAAGATTACGTATTAAGAGCAGCAAGGTGAGCATTGTTTTACCAACGCCGCCCTTACTAGCTGTGACGATATTCCATTCTAGATCATTCATCAAAAATATCCTCCAAATACAGGGGGATTGACTTTATTGATTTCTTTAACCATACCCACGCGCTTTATTATAACCATATTCCTTTGTCTTTTGCCATATTAAAAGACGAATGGGTAACCAAAAAACCACAATTGCAATAAGAATAAACACTGAAAGCCCCATGGTATAATACCATGAAGAAATAAGGCTTTTTTCTACCACTTTGCAAGGTACACTGTTATCAACGATACCGATTTTACATTCAAAGTCTGGTGGTTTATTTTGTTCGCCAGCATCAAACTGAAAGTGAAATGTCAAACGGTTATCATCTAAAAATTCAAATTGAAAACCTTGTTTTCCAAATTCGTTTTCCAAAAATTCTTTTGAGACAAAATAAGCCTGAGGCTGTTCTTTTTGACTGATTTTTAAATCCAGTTTTTCAACATAGTGATCATATTTAAACGTTGCCAGTTTGACGGGGTGATCAAAATAGGGATAGATTTTAACATACTCCAACAAATAATTTTGATCCGAATCTGCACCAGTAAGTGAATAGGTAAATGGTGTCTCCAATTCTTCAAGCTCTAAGATAACAAATTCAGAGAGAAAATAGTCACTAATTTCATAAGACAAAGCAATGATCGCTAAAACAGCGACTAAAATGTCTAACCCCTTTAGTATCAAGCCTTTGGGTAAAATACTCTTAATAAAAGTGTGCATATTTATGGTTTCCTTTTGGGAGGCTTAGCCCTTTAGGTGGCTTTAGAATATTAAATTAATATTTCCATTGCTTTTGTTATTATAGACTAATATTTTTTGGATACCAATTTAGTTGAGCGTCAATAAAATATGAACATATGAACGTTGCGTGGTTTGTTATAAAAACAGGAAAATGTCATCATTTTTGCCCTTATGAAAATGTTGAATAGGTAATCAGAAATGAGTCATTAATAATTGTTAATTAATAAATATAATATTTCATTCAAATTTTAATTCCCAATTCCCAATTTCCGATCATCTTTTTGAGCCTGTTTAGTAAAAACAATTTGCCAATTCACCATTTTAAGTCTTTAGAACATGCTTCAAATGGAAGGCATTCCCTTTGAGTTCGTTGGAAAGAGAAACTTAGGTATGATCAAGCCCGCGTATTGCTGTAGGGGGCGAACCGCGTGTTCGCGCCCAAGCTTAACTTTAGTTAGACTTTCCCCTGAGCGATGGACGCTAAAATAGCCATAATTTTATCTGGACTTTGAATGTAGTACTCCATTGTGTCAATGTAAAAATGAGCCGTGGTTAATTTTAGGAATTTCCAGTTGGTTCCAGTGGATACGCATCCGTATATGGTTTCTATGTCATTCTTTTTTTCTGCATTAAATCGTTGTGCCGCAACCATTTCGGAACCACATTGTGGGATACCGCTTTTGATATTATCGTTTTTGGCTTCAACCATTACCAAAACCGGCGCATTTAAACTGTATTGTTCTTTGGATTTGGAAATAATAAAGTCGCAACGCCCATTCAGCCCGAGAGCCTTGTCAACGTTAAATTCAATTCCTGAGAATAAACTGATTTCTTTCAGGTTTAATTTTAATTCTGCCAACATTGGAGCAATTATTAATTCCGATCTCGCCTTTTCTGTATCAATAGCTAATGCCAATGACAGAAATTTTCCTAAAAACACAAGAAGTTCACTAGGCACGGTATAGTCAGGGATTTTAGAAAAAAGAGGTTGATCTTCAATAAATTCTAGCTGGAATTTCTCTTTTAAATTATCAATTGTGAAGTCGCTATAACTCATTTGTCTCTCCTCAAGATACATTATCAATAACATCGGGGATAATAAGTGCAAGCGAGTGGTGGGCAGACGTTGCCCCAATGCCATTTCGTATCGGGCAGACAGGCTGTGAAGCCCCTACCAAACATAGCAAAATGACGGTTTTGTAGGGGCGAACCTATCGTCTAGGCTTAATGGCATTGAGACGTTGCCCACTTTACTTGGCTTAATCTAATTAATACATTGAGTTTCCCAATTTAATTGCAAAGGCATACCATAAGATTAGGGGGATGGGGGGCAACAAAAACCGGTTACCCACCCTACAATTCCATAAACTCATTTAAAAAACAGTTAAATTTATCATCTCGTTGAGTATAAATTAATATTTGCATTAGCACTGTCATTATATTATATTGGCTAACATTTTTTTAACTTTTCGACAGATTTGGTTGAGCATAAATAGGATATTGCGTTGTTATAATAACCATCGCCTTCGTTTTTGCCCTCATGAAAATGTTGAATAGGGAATAAATAATCGTATTAAAGGGTTGTGTTCTGCGAGTGTGTCTTAAACATAATTCGTAATCTTCAGGGCTTCGTAATGGATTGTTCATGGGGTTGCCAATTGAATTAATCAAGTTAGAGTGGGTGTTTTGTGTTGAATGCGTTGAACGGCATTTCGTAATGAAGCTTGACGAGTTAGCCAAATTTGATAAACACTTTCAGAGACAAAATCTAAAACCCAATTATCATTTTCAGGTTCGGAGCCCCTAGCATAAGCAACATAAGTACTGAAGCACAAATAAACAGGTATTTTACCGCAAGGGGCTTGAGCAAGGGATTGCCCCTACGAACCGCCCGTAGGGGCAATCCCTTGTGGTTGCCCCTCTTCTTGGTTGTTTCTTTTA
>QNEL01000287.1 GCA_003645185.1 Candidatus Parabeggiatoa sp. nov. 3 | reverse complement strand
TACCAGTAAAGGGCAACCACAAGGGATTGCCCCTACAAATCGCCCGTAGGGGCAATCCCTTGTGGTTGCCCCTTGGTTGTTTCTATTAATTAAAATACCTGTTTATTTGTGCTTCAGTACTTATGATGAGAACTTCATAAACCATTTAATCTAAATATCTCAAAAAATGTATTAAAAAATATAATAAGTGTTTACCACCTATCAGTTTCATGCAATCGTATAGACGCGATGCCTCGCGTCTCTATATCGCGTCTCTAGTCATCGTGTTTCTACAAACGATCGTAGAGACGCGATGCCTCGCGTCTCTCTATATTGCGTTTCTACAAACGATCGTAGAGACGCGATGCCTCGCGTCTCTATATCGCGTTTCTACAAACGATCGTAGAGACGTGAACAGAGAGGTGGATAGAGACGCGAGCAGAGCAAATCTACAATGAGTTTGATAAAACTGATAGGTGGTAAGTAAATAAGTGATTTGGACTTGATAGTAGCCACAATTCATGAAATACTACACCGTTTTTAGTTTTTAGTTTAACACTTTTAATTTATCATTTAACATTTAACGGCGCATCAAGCGACTGTTCAGTTTTGAATTTTGATGCGTTTTTAAAAACGACGGAGGTATTTTATGAAAATTTATCATCGGCTACGAACAAAGTTAGTCGTTGTGTTTTTTATTGTGACTTTAATTCCTGCATTGATTACAGGGATATACGCCATACAAGTGTCGAGTAAAAGCTTGCGTAAACATGCCTTGGCGACACAAACGGAGCAAGGCAAAACCCTAGCGCATGGCATCACCTCCTTTTTGTCGGTGGTAAGAGGTGATCTCCTGTTTCTCAGCCAGTCCATGCCAATGAAGGACTACTTGAATTTGCGTTCTGCGATTGCCCTGAGTTCTAAATCAGAACCACCGGCTGAAACAATGCCGCCCGATTCAGAAAACTCGGCTTTACAAACCTTCCATAACATCTTAGAAAAAAAGCAACAGAACCTAGAACAGGAATTTCTAGCCCTGTCTCGCAACCGTCGGATTTATTACCAAATCCGCTATCTGAATGAAACAGGACAAGAAGTCGTGCGAGTCGACTTTGATGGCTTGAGAACGCAGGTTATTCCTCAAGATAAGTTACAAGACAAATCGAATCGTTACTACTTTAAAAAAACGGTTCGTCTGTCAGGTAAACAAATCTTCGTTTCACCTTTGGATCTGAACCGCGAAAAGGGGGAAATTGAAGTGCCTTATAAACCCGTTATCCGTTATGGCATTAATGCCTATGACGACAATAGGAAAAAGGCTGGGATTGTGATTTTGAATATTGATGCCAGTCAGTTTATCAAACAGCTAGACAAGATCCGTTTAGTTGATAATCAGGGCTATTTTTTGAATCATCCCGATCCTGAAAAAAGCTGGGGAGGCACTCGCGATTTGAACACGGGTTATGACTTGAAAAAGGAATATCCACAGCTCGCAAATAAAATATTGGGTCAACAAGGTATCATCAGTAACCGCGCTTTGACGCTTTCCTATTTGCGTGTTTCAGTACCCGCTTCACCTCTTTTTTGGACTTTGATTATCCAACGTGATACACACGATATTCTCAAAAGTGTGACCGACTTTCGCGCCACCTTTACCTTCATTCTCATTATCGCCATATTAATCGCTCTGATCTTTGCGTTATTCTTTAGCGCCAAAATCACTCGTCCGATTGAGTATTTAACTCGTATTGCTGATGCTATCAGCAAAGGTGAATTGGTTGATAACCGTGTCGAAATCAACGATAAAGGTGAAATTGGTCAACTGGCCCATGCGTTTGAACGGATGCGCGTTAGCATGATCAAATCTTTTGAAAGATTGCGTAGACACTCAAAGGCTTAATTAGATTATGAGTAGCACTACTTCGCTATTACCTTATTCTGACTTGATGGCAAAAATACATCATTTGTCATCAAAAGGACAAACGGGCACGCTCTTTATTACATCCGATGAGGGTCATTTAGTGCGAATCGTGTTAAATGATGGGCGTATTACCTATTTAGTTTTTGATACCCAGCATCGCGGCTATGATGCCATTCCGCTGATCAATACCATCAAGTTTGGCCGACTACAGTTTGCCGAGGGTGTTTTTGAAACGGCTCAAGAAGTACCCTTACCCAGTACCAACGAGATTTTTAAGCTTTTTCAGGAAACAGAACAGGGTAATCTTGACATAGCAGCCACAGTCGTGTCTGATATTTCTCCTAACCTGATTAAGGCTGCCGAACAAATCAAAAAGGCATTGGCAAATTACATAGGGCCATTTGCCGCTATTGTTTGTGATGAATATATTGATAATATTAACAACACTACGGGATTTCGAACAATAGATGATGTCATGATTATGATTGAGGTTGTTTCCCTAGAAATTGATGATCCGGCAGCAGAAAATGCATTTAAAGTACAGAGTAAGAAGGAATTGATTCAGAAAGGGCTGCTTTGAGTCTGAATCAGAAATGATCGCATCTCAAAACATAATTAATCAAATAGGCCAATTTCCAGGGGCCTATATCTTGTTCAAAAACAAGGGTATAGAAAAAAGCAGATTTATTTTGCCACGGAAAAACACGGAAAAACACAGAAAAATTCCGTGCTTTCTGTGTCATTCCGTGGCTAATCTCTCAATTCTGTAATGAACAATTACCCAATTCCCATTGTTTGAACACCTCCATTGGTTTGGAGAGACTACCAAAACCCACTACCCCAATTTCAATTTTCAAATAATGTGAGCCCAGCCACTTGTAAACTCAAACGCTGCAATTCATCCCAAGGGTTACCACTTGCAACCCCTTTTATCATACGTTCAATCAATACCGTTTTGTCTAAAAATTGTTGCCAAACATTGGGCTGTGGATATCTTTTAATGGCATTTGAAACCGCATTTTGACGTATTCCCCAAATGCGATAAGTTTTAAACACTTGATTCTGACGAAGCCCCGTTTTTAACGCATAAGTTATTTGACACAAATTGCGTATTTCCCGCGTCAATACCCACGCCACTAAAATTGGCTCAACACCTCCAGCACGTAAACCTTGCAATTGACGCACACTGCGTTGCACATTGCCAGCTAACACCGTATCCATCCAATCAAAAACTTCAAAACGGGCACTATCAGCCACCGCTTCAAGCACTTGTGCCGTTTCAATACGGCCGCTACCATACAATAAACGCAACTTTTCAATTTCTTGGGCACAAGCCAGTAAATGCCCCTCGGAACGTTCTGCAATAATATCAATCGTTTCTGCGGAGGCTTGTAAACCGTACTGCTTCATACGCCCCGCAATCCATTTCGGCAAATCTGAGACATTGAGCGGCCACACTTGTATAATGACACCCCATTCATCTAGGGTAGTAAACCATTTCGTTTTTTGTTTACTCGCATCCAGTTTATCAGCCGTTATTAATAACACCGTACCAGGGGGCAGATTGCTGGTATACGCTTTCAATGCTTTAGTACCCTCATTACCAGGGGATTTATTACCTAAACGAATTTCTAAAAGACGTTGATTAGCAAACAAAGAGAGGCTATTGGCATACTCATCGAGACTTGCCCAATTAAACCCGGTTTCTACGGTTAAAACCTCTCGTTCTGTAAAACCTTGCTTACGGGCAAAAGTCCGCAAAGTGTCAGCACATTCCATCATTTGTAAGGGTTCATCCCCCGTCAACAAATAAATGGCCGCTAAGCCTTGTCGTTTAAGATGATTATTGAGTTCGCTAGGTTTAAGTCTCATCTAAATCTCCTTCAGTTATCAGTTTCAGGCAAAAGTTTCGCTTCGCTTCACTACGCGCGTGAAATCAAGTTTTTGCGCGCAAAAACATTATTTCACATTTCACGCTAAAGACAGCGAAGCTTCACGACGCGCGTGAAATCAAGTTTCGCTACGCGAAACTTGAGCGTGAGCCTTCGGTGCGCGAAGCTAAATAATATTTTTGCGCGCAAAAACATTATTTCACGCGCTTTGTTTCGCGGAGCGAAACAAAGCGCGTGAAATGTGGAACTGATAACTGATAACTGATAACTGAATGATAACTGATAACTGATAAAATGAACAAAATTTTGTTATGCTTATTATTAGTCATCGCGTCATACGCAATGACTCCCACTTTGGTTGCTCAAGACTCTGACAGACATACTGTCAAATTATCACCACAAATACGGGTGATGGAAAGAGAACAAAAGGTACCAACCATAAGGTTGGAAATGATACAGCATTTTCTCAATCGTCCAAGACTCATTACGCCAGAAGAACTTGAAAATGCCGGTTATATTATTGCTAATGCTAAACAAACTATCTTTGCAACGCAGGATAGTCAAATTTATGTCAATGGACTTGATAGCGGCACTCTTGGAAGCCAATATATCATCGTGCGTCTTGGACAAGCCTATCTTAGCCCATTTGAAGATGAAGAAGATGAAGTATTAGCTTATGAAGCCGTTTACCTTGGAGAAGCGCAACTCATCGTAGCCGATGAACCGGCCACTTTAAAAATTACCGCGGCCGAGCGCGAAATTAAAAACCATGATCGTTTACTGCCTGTTGAGGCACATGGCTTCCAAGAAGATTTTAGACTTCATTCACCAACAACGCTGCAAGATGCCTACATCATCGCAGTCGTCAATGAAATTTTAACTATCGGTAAATACCAAATTGTCGTCATTAATAAAGGTTTAGACGACGGTATAGAACGATCTCATCTACTCAGCGTTTATAAAAAGGGCCGTTTAGTTAAAGAAAGCGTCTTTGACGAAGATGTCATCTTACCAAAACGACGGGTAGGCACCTTGTTAGTGTTTCGCGTGTTTGAACGCGTGAGTTATGCGTTAGTTCTAGAAGCGAGTACGCCGATTAATATACTTGATATGGTAACTGTACCTTGAAGCAAAATTTAGGCGAAGAATATTGGCTGGCCTTAGCGCGTGCCCCCAACCTTGGGCCAATCAATTTGAGACATCTTCTCAATCATTTTGGTAGCCCACGCGGCCTATTTGAGGCCGGACACCGGGAATGGCGAACCCTACATTTGAGAACCGATTTGCGTCGTTATCTACAAAAACCCAACTGGCTTGCTGTTGAAAAAGATATGTGCTGGTTAGCACAACCGGGTAATCATTTACTCACCCTAGAGCATCCCAATTATCCGCCCCTGTTGCGTGAAATTTATCAACCTCCTCCCTTATTATTTGTACAAGGGAATTGTGCTATCTTAACCACGCTTCAACTGGCAATAGTGGGAACACGCCGCGCAAGCCGTGAAGGTATTCAAACCGCGCAAACATTTGCCCAACAGTTATCTCTTCACGGTTTAACCATCACCAGTGGCATGGCTTATGGGATTGAAGGGGCCAGTTTATGGGGCGCATTATTGGGTAGCGGCAAAACCATCGCGGTAGCGGCAAGAGGATTAGATCGAACTTACCCAAGTGGACATCAAACACTCGCTTATCAGATTGCTCAGACTGGCGCATTAGTTTCAGAATTTCCCCCGGGCACACCCGTTAAGCGAGCCCATTTTCTACGTCGAAGTCGAATTGTCAGTGGCTTAACTGTAGGTACACTGGTTATAGAAGCGCCAACACGTAGCAGTGCTCTATACACAGTACGCTTTGCAGCAGAACAAGGACGTGAAGTCTTTGCGATTCCAAGTTCAATTCACAATCCATTAGCAAAAGGTTGTCATCAATTGATTAAAGAAGGAGCGAAATTGGTAGAAACGCTAGATGACATCTTTGAAGAATTACAAATTTACCGATCTTTTATTCATTAAAACTGTTTCTCACCAAAAACCTTGAAGCCAAAAAATACTGAACAAGAATATTGGATCGCTTTATTACGTGCGCCAGGTATTGGGCCTATCAATTTTGCACGTTTGGTCAAGCATTTTGGTAGCCCAAGTAGCGTGTTTGAAGCGGGGCGTGAACAATGGAAAGCATTGAATATGAAACCAGCCCAGATGAATTATCTGCAAAATCCTAATTGGGCCGGTGTCGAAAAAGATATAGAATGGTTAGCCCAAGCTGACAATCATTTACTGACTCTCGATCATCCAGACTATCCCCCTTTTTTGCGCGAAATTGATGACGCACCACCGGTGTTATTTGTACATGGCGATTATACATTACTAAAAACGCCACAATTAGCAATAGTCGGCACACGACATCCGAGTAGCGAAGGGGAACAACTAGCCAAGGATTTTGCAGAATATTTATCAAATCAAGGATTCACCATCACCAGTGGCATGGCATTAGGCATTGATGGTGCAAGCCATTGGGGCGCGTTAGCAGGAACAGGTCAAACCATCGCCGTTGCCGGCACAGGATTAGATCGCGTTTATCCCGCCAAGCACCGTGAACTGGCCCATCAAATTGCCCAAACAGGCGCATTGATATCAGAATTGCCGATAGGCACACCCGTTAATCGTCACAATTTTCCAATCCGCAGTCGATTAGTCAGCGGTTTAAGTTTAGGGACATTGGTTATCGAAGCCCCAGAACGTAGCGGTGCCCTATACGCAGCACAACACGCTGCTAAACAAGGACGTGATGTTTTTGCCATACCCGGCTCCATCCACAATCCGTTAGTCAAAGGCTGCCATCAATTGATCAAACAAGGCGCTAAATTGGTCGAAACTGCCGCTGATATTCTTGAAGAATTATCAAATTATCAGGCCTTAATCGCCCAAAATAGAAATCATCGAAATCATCGAAATCAAATTAAATCAACGCCAAAAGCGAAACCAACAACCCCTAAACAACTTGATTCCTCTAACAAGCCAATTATTGAAGAAACAGAACCCTCTACCAATGAAAACCCAACGACAACAGCACGAAAACAGCCAAAACAGCCTTCTATGCCTGTTGTCAACCCAAGCACGCTAGAAAAACCCAAAACCAACCCAGTTCCTCAACTAGGGGGAGAAGCCAATGATTTAGATGAAGACTATAGCCGTTTATTGGAATATTTAGAGACAGGCCCCACTTCAATTGACAAATTAGTTGAACAATGTGGATTGACTGCAGCAGCAGTTTCATCCATGCTATTAATATTAGAGTTGCGCGGATTAGTAGCCGTCCAAGGGGGCGGACTCTATGCGCGAATAGGCTAAGGAGGCAATCCGTGAAAGACGATATTTTGGATGTCCTAATGTATCTATTTGAAAATGATATAGATGAAGAAGAGATGGGATTGAATGATGACCCAGCATTATTAAAGCGGGAATTAATAGAAGCCGGCTTTTTGAGTAGTCAAGTCAACAAAGCCTTTACCTGGCTAGAAGGCCTAAGCGAACCGGCTAATTGGATCAACATCAATCCTCAAAGGACAGCCTCCATTCGAGTTTATGTACCTGACGAATGTGATAAACTTGATATAGAATGCCGAGGTTTTTTACTCCATTTAGAACAAATAGGGGTATTAGATGCCATGAGCCGGGAATTAATTATAGATCGTGTTATGGCCTTAGATACCGAAGACTTGGAACTGGAACAATTGAAATGGATTGTGCTCATGGTATTATTTAATCAAGCTGAAAACGAAGAAGCCTTAGCTTGGATAGAAGATATAATTTACCAAGAAGAAAGAACCGGACATTTACATTAATAGGTTTCGCTTTCGCTAAAATCTAGAAAACGCGCTTTTTTTGCAACAGACGCTAGATCAGAAATCTTGCCTGTTTGCGTCTCTTGCGTCTCTTGCGTCTCTTGCGTTTATCAAAAACAAACCACCCATTCGCCATTCCCTACAAAAAAGGAAGTGAACAATAGTGAGTAAATTAGTCATCGTTGAATCGCCGGCAAAAGCCAAAACGATCCAAAAATACTTAGGTAAAGATTTTGAAGTTTTGGCTTCTTTTGGTCATGTGCGTCAATTACCGCGCAAAAATGGCGCTGTTGCTCCAGAACATCAGTTTGCCATGGATTATCAGCTCATTCCCAAAAATACGAAGTATGTTGAAGCAATCTGCAACGCAATGCAACGTGCTGAAGCCTTATATTTAGCGACCGACCCTGATCGTGAAGGGGAAGCCATTTCTTGGCACCTGCTGGAAATCCTGAAAGATAAACAAATCTTGCAAAATAAACCCTTCTATCGCGTAGAATTTCACGAAATCACGCAACACGCGATTCAAGATGCCGTCAACAATCCACGTACTTTGTTAATGGATTTAGTAAACGCCCAACAGGCCAGAGTCGCATTAGATTATCTGGTTGGATTCAATCTCTCGCCCTTATTGTGGAAAAAGATTCGTAGTGGCCTGTCCGCAGGCCGCGTACAAAGTCCAGCCCTGCGTCTCATTGTTGAGCGTGAACAAGAGATTGAGCAGTTTAAATCGCGTGAATACTGGGCCGTCAAAGCCGATTGCCAAAAAGCTCAAGAAGAGCGGCCACAAGCTTTCATCGCCAAACTGAATCTCTTTGAAAACACAAAAATCACCCAATTTAGTATTGGCAATGAAGAACAAGCCACCCAGATCAAAACCACCTTGCTTCAGCTTGCCAACGGCCAATTACAAGTGGCCAAAATTGAGAAAAAAGAACGCAAGCGTAAACCCTCACCTCCCTTTACAACGTCAACGTTACAACAAGAAGCCGCACGTAAATTAGGGTTTACCACAAAACGCACCATGCAAATTGCCCAACAACTCTATGAAGGCATCGATATCGGCAAAGGTGCAGTCGGACTCATCACCTATATGCGGACAGATTCTGTCAATCTAGCCACAGAAGCCGTCACAGAAATCCGCGAAGTGATTACCAATCTCTATGGTCAAAACAATCTGCCCAGCCAGCCGCGCCAATACAAAACAAAATCGAAAAATGCACAAGAAGCGCACGAAGCGATACGGCCTACCTCAGCTAAACACCATCCTGAAGAAGTAGAAAAGGCTTTGAAACCAGAACAATTCAAGCTCTACAGCCTCATTTGGAAACGCACAGTCGCCTGTCAAATGATTGATGCCAAATTGGACACCGTTGCCGTTGATTTGAGCTGTAGTGAAGGGAATAACTTTCGTGCCACCGGCTCCATCATTAGCGATCCAGGTTTTCTGCTCGTCTATGAAGAAGGGGTAGATGACAAAAAGGCCAGTGATGACGATGACAAAATGCTGCCCCCCCTAAAAGTCGGCGAATCGATCACGCTCAAAGACATTCTCGCGAGTCAACACTTCACTGAGCCTCCCCCCCGTTTTTCAGAAGCCAGTTTAGTGAAAAGCCTAGAAGAATTTGGCATAGGGCAACCTTCCACTTACGCCAGCATTATTTCCACACTTCAACAACGTGACTATGTTACCTTAGACAAAAAACGCTTTATACCCACCGAAATTGGCAGCATCGTTAACAAATTTTTAACGGCGCATTTTCAGCAATATGTTGATTATGACTTCACGGCCAAGCTAGAAGACGAATTGGATGCCGTCTCTCGCGGAGAACAAGAATGGATACCGCTGATGGATAGATTTTGGTCAAAATTCAAAGGACGAGTTGATGACAAGGCCAAAACCGTGCAACGTCAAGAGTTTACCCAAGAAATTCTAGACGAAGCCTGTCCAAAATGTGGTAGTCCACTCAACAAACGCCTTGGCAAACGGGGACATTTTATCGGTTGTACCGCTTATCCAAAGTGTGATTACACGCGCAATATTGAAGGCGAAGAAGCCAATAATAATGAGGCCACAGCGGCTCCCGAACCTGAAATCGTTGAAGGGCGAACCTGTCCAAAATGCGGTTCCGCTGTACACAAGAAAAAAGGGCCTTATGGACAATTTGTTGGCTGTAGCAACTACCCCAAATGCAAACACACCGAACCGTTAGAGAAACCCATCGATACCGGTGTCACCTGTCCAGCCTGTGGAAAAGGGAGATTGATTAAGAAAAAAACCCGTTACAACTTTGCCTTCGCCTGTTCTGATTGTAAATATTTAATGTATGGAGATGATATCAAAGTTGAACCTTGCTCCAACTGTAGTTGGCCTATCATGTCGCTAAAAACCACGAAAAAACGCGGCACCCAAAAAATATGTCCGCAAAAAGGCTGCGGCTACACCGAACAAGTTGCCACAGAATAAGCC
>QNEL01000286.1 GCA_003645185.1 Candidatus Parabeggiatoa sp. nov. 3 | reverse complement strand
CAACCACAAGGGAAAGGGCAACCACAAGGGAAAGGGCAACCACAAGGGAAAGGGCAACCACAAGGGAAAGGGCAACCACAAGGGAAAGGGCAACCACAAGGGATTGCCCCTACGATAAAATTTTAACAATTTAGGATATTCCCTATAGACGAAATCAATCAACTTGACTAAAGTGTTTAACAAGGAACAGTCAAAAACAATTTAGGATATTCCCTATAGACGAAATCAATCAGCTTGACTAAAGTGTTTAACAAGGAACAGTCAAAAACAATTTAGGATATTCCCTATATAGCAAAATCAATTTGAATTAATATTTTATTATATATAGACAAATCCTTATGGCGAAAAAAGGAGGCCCTCAAACCAAAATCATTTCCAATTTCCAATCTTTCATTATCAAAATTGCCGTTATCATAATTAATCAGAAACTATTGACTTAATAATTAATCGTTGAAAAACTAATTTGTTAGCCTTGAACATCATACCGATTTCAAGGTATTGATAACTGATAACTGATTTCCACATTTCACGCAAAAGTTGCGCGCAACTTTTGCGTGAAATACAGTTTTGCGCGCAAAACTTTTGCGTGGAACTGATAACTGATAACTGATAAAAGGTTTAAAAATAAACAAATTGCCCTATTAATGAAGTTTACTGAATGTAAATAAACGGAGTATTAACCATGAAAAAGAAACAACTCACTGTCGCCATCCAGGCCGCCTTATTGACGGTGGCTGTAGGTGGCGTGAGCTTACCTGCTTATGCACAGGATAGCTCGACAAACACTAGCGCAACGACTCCAGCCGATCAACTGGTTATTACAATCAAATCTGACGGTACTGTTGCGATTACACTGAATGGGGATGAAATAACTGACATCAGTACGCTGTCTAATGATGTTATTAAATTCCTAACGGCGGAACAAGTGACAAAGTTTCCTGTGGCCGTTATCAGTGGCCTCACCTCAGAGCAAGTGACGGCACTCAATGCTGATGCGCTACCAGGTTTGACTAAGGAACAAGTTGCTGCACTCAAACCTGAAGTTGTGGGTAGCTTGTCGAAAGATCAGATTGCAAAACTCACGCCTGAAACGGCCGGCGCTTTGACTGATGAGCAAAAGGCTAAGCTGTCTGATGAACAAAAGGCTGTCCTACCCAAGGCCGAACTTGATTTTGCCACAGCCACGGCTGAACAAATCAAGGCACTCACGCCTGAACAACTGAAAGGCATCACGCCTGAACAGGTTATACTGATTAGCGTTGATGTCATTGCTGAGTTGAGCGTTGATCAATTAAAAGCCCTTACACCTGAAACCGCAGGTGCTTTGACTGATGATCAAAAGGCTCAGCTGTCTGATGAACAAAAGGCTGTCCTACCCAAGGCCGAACTTGATTTTGCCACAGCCACGGCTGAACAAATCAAGGCGCTCACGCCTGAACAACTGAAAGCCATCACGCCTGAACAGATTAAACTGATCAGCATTGATGTCATCGTTGAATTGAGCGTTGAGCAATTGGAAGCCCTGACACCTGAAACCGCTGGCGCTTTGACTGATGATCAAAAGGCTCAGCTGTCTGATGAACAAAAGGCCACCCTACCCAAGGCCGAACTTGATTTTGCCACAGCCACGGCTGAACAAATCAAGGCGCTCACGCCTGAACAACTGAAAGGCATCACGCCTGAACAGGTTATACTGATCAGCATTGAAGTCATTGCTGAATTGAGCGTTGAGCAACTGCAAGCCCTGACACCTGAAACCGCAGGTGCTTTGACTGATGAACAAAAGGCCAAGCTGTCTGATGATCAAAAGGCTGTCCTACCCAAGGCCGAACTTGATTTTGCTAAAGCCACGGCTGAACAAATCAAGGCGCTCACGCCTGAACAACTGAAAGCCATCACGCCTGAACAGATTAAACTGATCAGCATTGATGTCATTGGTGAATTGAGCGTTGAACAACTGAAAGCCCTGACACCTGAGACAGCCGCTGCTTTGACTGATGATCAAAAGGCTAAGCTGTCAGAAGAACAAGTGGCCGCTTTACCTAAACCCGACGTACCTAAACCCGATGTTGAGATCGACTTTGCCAACTTAACCGCTGAGGCGATCAAGGCGCTCACGCCTGAACAACTGAAAGGCATCAAGCCGGATCAAATCACATTGATCAAAGTTGAGATCATCGTTGTGTTGAGCGTTGAGCAACTGAAACTCCTGACACCTGAAACCGCCGCTGCTTTGACTGATGAGCAAAAGGCTAAGCTGTCTGAAGAGCAAGTAGCAGCCTTACCTAAACCCGACGCACCTAAACCCGATGTTGAGATCGACTTTGCCAACTTAACCGCAGAGGCGATCAAGGCGCTCACGCCTGCACAACTGAAAGGCATCAAGCCGGATCAAATCACATTGATCAAAGTTGAGATCATCGTTGTGTTGAGCGTTGAGCAACTGAAATTCCTGACACCTGAAACAGCCGCTGCTTTGACTGATGAGCAAAAGGCTAAGTTGTCAGAAGATCAAGTGGCCGCTTTACCGAAGATCGAAGTTGAGATCGACTTTGCGAACTTAACCGCTGAGGCGATCAAGGCGCTCACGCCTGAACAACTGAAAGGCATCAAGCCGGATCAAATCACATTGATCAAAGTTGAGATCATCGTTGAATTGAGCGTTGAGCAACTGCAAGCCCTGACACCTGAAACTGCTGGTGCTTTGACGGATGAGCAAAAGGCTAAGCTGTCAGAAGATCAAGTGGCCGCTTTACCGAAGATCGAAGTTGAGATCGACTTTGCGAACTTAACCGCTGATGAGATCAAGGCGCTCACACCTGAACAACTGAAAGGCATCAAGCCTGATCAAATCACATTGATCAAGCTTGAGATCATCGTTGTGTTGAGCGTTGAGCAACTGCAAGCCCTGACACCTGAAACTGCTGGTGCTTTGACGGATGAGCAAAAGGCTAAGCTGTCAGAAGATCAAGTGGCCGCTTTACCGAAGCCCACAAAGGAGCAAGATGGCGAAACAGACAGTGATGTTGAATTTAATGTCGTCATTGATTTCGATATAGCCGGTTTGGATTACCACGCTGTTGCGGCACTGTCGATTGAAAAAGTCGCGACTTTCACGGCCGATATCATTGTTGAAATCCCATACAAAGCAGCGAGAGGGTTTACGAGAGAACAACTGGAAGCATTGCCTCCAAAAGCGTGGAAAGGCTTTACGGAGAAGCATTTCAAGTATATCTCTCGTGATGCCTTAAAGGCCATAAAGGTTGATCATCTGGAATATATCTCCATAGATGCCTTCGTTGGCTTGACTTCCAGCAATATCGGTGGTTTAAGTGAAGAAATCTGGCAAGTCATCGGTGTTGAACTCATTGTCTTGCTTTCAGACAAAGAGCTGAAGCATCTTGACGACGATACCAAGATGTTGATTTTGTTTAACACCAGCATCCAAAAAATCGTCAAGACAGTCATTGAGGACTTCGTTAAGGACTACAAGCGGCTTGATAAGAAGTTCGAGAAGCAACTGGAGGGTAGACTGAAGAAGTTCTTCAGGTACTTCTTACCCAAAGGCTTTGATATCAAGACGGTCAAGGTTAGAGGTCAAAGTATTTACCTGAGATTCAAGATTCATCCTAGTGCTTACCAGTATGTGACCAAAGAGTTTGCTCCGTGGTTATCTTTGGAAGACGCGGATGAAGATGACATTGCCAGGTTGCCCAAGGACGTGGTAGACGCCTTGCCTGGCGATCAGATGAAGTACGTCCCACAAGACAAGGTTGAATTGTCTGACACGGCGAAGGCGAAGAAGATTTTAGGCCTCGATCCGGACGATATCGACGTTGACAAACTGGATTTACCAGAAGGTTGGGAAGTGATCATCATTGGTGATCGTGATGATGATGATAGTCGTAGCGATGATGATAGTGGTAGCAAAAAGGATAGTCGTAGCGATGATGATAGTGGTAGCAAAAAGGATAGTCGTAGCGATGATGATAGTGGTAGCAAAAAGGATAGTCGTAGCGATGCTCGTAGCGATGATGAACGTGGTGGTCAAAGGGTTCAATTCAAACTCACACCGCAAGCTTTCGATGCCTTGTCAGTTGATTTCATCGTGTCTTTAACGGCCGAACAGTTCTCCCTGTTTGATTCGTCCATCATGGCTTTCTTGACGGCTGCTCACCTTGAGAAGCTGGCTGAATCTGGCATTTTCTCAGAACTGGATGAAGCGTATTTGCTACAACTTCCTGGCGATGTCTTGCAGCAATTAAAACCAGAAACCTTGACGCTGTTTGTTGTGAACTTCGATCTGAAGACGTTCGAGCAGAAGTATCACAAGAAGAATCACAAAAAGCATG
Organism: Candidatus Parabeggiatoa sp. nov. 3; assembly: GCA_003645185.1. GTDB lineage: Bacteria > Pseudomonadota > Gammaproteobacteria > Beggiatoales > Beggiatoaceae > Parabeggiatoa. Next base: position 5,763 of record QNEL01000286.1, on the reverse strand, counting down.
GTCATCACTATGCGAAGTATCTGAAGAGCTTCTACAAGAACTACTACAAGATGATCTTACCGAGAGGTTGGCGGGTCAAGATCAGAGTTCGCAGAGATGGTGTGGTTCTCGTGAGGTTTAAGCCGCCTAAGTACGCTTTGCGGTTTGTCACGGTGAACTTTACCCCCTTGATTGATTTCGGGCCAAAAACAGGTGAACTCCCCGATGATATCGAGGAAGAAGAAGAAATTGTAACAGAAGGGGCAGACGAAGAAGAAGCGACGGCCGTAGAAATCCTACAGGAGATTCCAGAGGAATCTTTACCCGGTTTGCAGGAAGAACAGATTGAGTCAGTTTCAGATGAGGAATTGGCACAATTGCCAGAGTCTGTGAAGATCAACGTCTTTGTGAACGTCAAGGTGGAAAATAAAACAACCATCGCGAGGTTCATGCCAAAAGACATCAAGGCACTACCTCCTGAAATTTTACAGGATGAGAAAGTGGTTGTTTCGCTGATTGAAAACAGTGAGACACTCACCCCTGAGTTAGAAGAGGTGATCAAACAACAACCTTTGGGCACCCGGATCCAAGTGTCTATCAATCTCAGCCTCAAGGTAGGCAATCAAGACAAGATAGCAAGAATTGCCCCGCCAGGATGGCAGATTGATCCCAACACCTCGCAAATTGAGTTGACTGAAGAAGCTGCCAGTGAAGGGCAACTGACCCCAGAGATTATGGGTGGTTTTGGAGCAGAACAGATTGTTCAATTTCATCCGAGATCTTGGCGACACTTTAAGAAGACTCAGATTGCCAGTCTATCCCCAGCAGCGGTGATGGTTTTGACGGGGCCGATGGTGGCTCAGATTGATCCGATGGCTATGGGCGGTTTCACAGCGCCTCAACTGAGTCTCATGCCAGTTGTTGCCATCCAAAGCATTACAGTGGTGCAAGTCACTCATTTGAGCGTGACTTCGGTTGTCGGTTTCGGAGCGTCACAGCTTGCGGCCATACCTGTAGTGGCTATGGGCGGTTGGCAAGGCCAAGTGTTTGCACAAATCGATCCGGTTGCGGTTGGTGGCTTTAGTCTTGATCAAGCCCTGAATATTGACCCTGCAATATACAGTAGCATTACGCCGGATCAATGGGATAAACTACCCATCAGTAACGAGCCTGCTAATGTCAGTGTTGATCCTAGTAAAGTGATCATTGAAGATGAGGACGACGTTGACGACGATGACACCGTTGATGACGATGACACCGATGACGACGTTGCTGACGATGACGACGTTGCTGACGATGCAGACGACGCTGACGATGCAGACACCGATGACGACGTTGCTGACGATGACGACGTTGCTGACGATGCAGACGACGCTGACGATGCAGACGACGCTGACGACGCTGACGATGCAGACGACGCTGACGATGCTGACGATGCTGACGACGCTGACGATGCTGACGATGCTGACGATGCTGACGACGCTGACGATGCTGATGACGACGTTGACGACGATGACGGCACACCGGATGCAGAACCTGTTGTATTGCCTGAAGCAGAACTACCTGAAGGGGTTGAAACTGAGAATGAAATACCTGATTTGACTCAGCCCGTGGTAGTAGACGGTAAAGAATTACCACCAGTCACGGATCAAGTTGAAGAAACTTTGGCAGAAGAACTGGATATGCCAGGTGTCTCCGTCGAACAAGACGGCGGGGTTATGAAGGTAACCGACGGTGAGGGGCTAGAATTAGCGTTTACGCCTGAAAAAGATAAGATTGTGCCAGCGCCTGAAGGTGCTAAACCAGGGCCCAGACTCTTGCCCAATGGAAGATATGCGGTCATCACAAAGGCAGGACTACAAATAACCTTATCAGGTGCGCCTACGAGCTTGGTGTCATTGTCCAATGTGATAGGGGGAGCAGGCACTATCCAGATCAGGCAAAATAGTGTGTTTCAATTCCAAGTTGGCGGGCAGCGTCTGGCCACGGTGTTTAATCCGTTTGTCGTACCGGCACCTGTGGATATGCCAGTAGGTGTTACCATGATGGGAACGGTTGGAATGGTCGTCTATTCCAATGGCACGATGCAAACGATACAGCCGGCAATACCAAGTATTCCCTCATTAAGTGCAGCAGCAGAGGCACTATTTGGTGGGAACTTCAACTTTAGGCCTCAAGCGGATGGAACGGCCAATGTTGTTTACAAAGGACAACACTACAAAGTTGTACCAGAGTTTGAGCTTGGTGAATCTAGTGATTCTGCTGAACCCTCTATGGAGGAATTGGATGTTGAACCTGGAGAGCAAGTAGAAGTCCTCAATGAAAACGGCGAACCCGTTTCTCAAAATGTTGTCGCTAAAGTCGAAGTCGCTACGGAAGATGGAACTCAAACACTGAATGTTGTCGAAAATCTAAATCCGACTGAAGAGGATGCCGATACCAGTGGTGGTGATGACGATGATGCCGATGGTGATGACGACGATGATGCCGAAGGTGATGACGACGATGACACCGAAGGTGATGACGACGATGACACCGAAGGTGATGACGACGATGATGCCACAGGTGATGACGACGACGATGCCACAGGTGATGACGACGACGATGCCACAGGTGATGACGACGACGATGCCACAGGTGATGACGACGATGATGCCACAGGTGATGACGACGACGATGCCACAGGTGATGACGACGACGATGCCACAGGTGATGACGACGATGATGCCCAAGGTGATGACGACGATGATGCCCAAGGTGATGACGACGATGATGCCGAAGGTGATGCCGAAGGTGATGACGACGATGATGCCCAAGGTGATGACGACGATGATGCCCAAGGTGATGACGACGATGATGCCCAAGGTGATGACGACGACGATGCCACAGGTAATGACGACGACGATGCCACAGGTGATGACGACGATGATGCCCAAGGTGATGACGACGATGATGCCCAAGGTGATGACGACGATGACACCCAAGGTGATGACGACGATGACACCGAGGGTGATGACACCGACGACGATGACACCCAAGGTGATGACGACGATGACACCGAGGGTGATGACGACGATGACACCGACGTAGGCGGAACTGACGGCAGTGATACAGGCAGCGGCTCCACTGATAGCACGGGCAGTGACACAAATACTTAAACCACTCCCTGCTGTGTGAATGCTGAAAAAATCATCAGAACCGTGAAATGAATGAGGGTATTAAATAGTGGGATCGTTTAATACCCTTGTAAGAATAATTGACTGAACAAATAATATTAAGTAACTGAATAAAGCTTAATCAACTGACTCAATATCTGATCTCCTACCCATTGCCCCCTGTGGTTTCCACAGGGGGTTTTTTTTTGCATAAGACAATACCCTATATTTTAATGCGGGATTTGTGGAATTGAAAAAAGAGGCTTGCTTTAGGGGAAATGCCGATTCAAAACTCAAAGCGTTTAAAATCAAATGGTGATTTTGAAAACAAACTTTGCAATCAAATCAAAGCATTAAAATCAAAAATTTAAAATCAACACTCAAAAATCAAAAAACTAATGACATAACACTTTTATTCGTAGTACAGTTGAGTTTTACAAACAGCTCGACAGACTTTCAGTGGTTGTGATAGCAATAATGAGAAGCGTAAAATTAATTCATCTATACTAAATAAGTTATCAACTATTTTATTTTTCATACTGCATTTTTTTAAATACCGGTATTGACAACTAGACTTATCGAAAAGTTTCTCAATCCATTTCAAATTTAATCAACATAAGATTTCCACAAGGGTTAAAGAGTCGGAAAATATAATTTCTATTAAATTTTTTGCGATTTACAATTCCTAATTCACAATTTACAAGGCGCTTTCAGAGCAAAAGTTACAATCGAGCCAAATCTCTGGAAACCAATAACATAATAACTATATCGCGATGACTCTTCTTAAAGAACAAACTTGCCGCATTATGATAGTGGATCGCTCAGAAGTGGCACGATCCATTATTTCTCATATTTTACAAAAGGAAATGCACAATGCCTATATTGTCACCTGTGGCAGTGCTGAAGAAGCCTTAGAATATTTGCATCGGGAAAAATTTGATCTCATCACCACATCGTTATTGTTGCCAGGCTTAGACGGATTAGATTTGTGTCATGACATTCGTAAAAGTGAAAAGCAACATCTTACGCCAGTGATTGTCGTTTCTAGCGATGCGGATCGGCGCTTACTGCGTGAAGGATTTTCGGCAGGTGTGACTGATTATTTTAATAAATCATTAGGTTATAAGCGTCTAGTGGAATTTATCAAAGACGTTTCACAGCGGCATTCTGGGCTAGTGGGCCGAGTCTTATATGTTGAAGATAGTCTCAGTACAGCACAAGGCACTCAAACCCTTATGGAAAAACATGGCTTATACATTACGCATGTCACCAGTGCTGAAGAAGCATTAACCTTACTCAAGAACACCCGAAATAATCCTGATAATGCGAGGGAAAATGAAGGATTTGACATTGTTTTTGTTGACTTTTTTCTTGAAGGACAAATGACAGGTGGAGATTTATTGTATGCGATTCGTACCCAACTGCATTGTTCTCGCCAAGAAATGCCCGTTTTAGTCATTACTATTGAAGACAATAGAGACTGTCAAGCGGAAATTTTTCATGCAGGGGCTAACGATTTCATCACCAAACCCGTCATAGAAGAAGTCTTAATAGCCCGTGTGAAATCGTTATTATTGATCAAACATCAATACAATGTACTCAAACGCTATTCTAGGGATATTTATAAATTAGAAACGACAGATAGCTTGACAGGCACACACAATAAAAAATTTTTGCTTGAAGAGGGAAAAACGTTTATAGCCCAAAATCCCAATGTATGCATGATGATGGTGGATATTGACGATTTTGAAAAGATCAATGAAGTTCAAGGACATATAATGGGTGATCACGTACTCCATCTGCTGGGTCATTTTTTTGCCAATTTTTTTCCTGAACAAGCGATAGTCGCTCGTTTTGTGGGTAAAAAATTTACGATACTCCTGTCCGATTGTACCCTTGATAAGGGTAAAGCACTTGCCGAAAATTTACGTCAGAAAACGATGGAACTGAAACCTGAAGGATTGGATATCACAATCAGTATTGGCCTCACATCTTCAGAAGGCAGCACTAAACCAAATCTAGCGAGCTTGATTTCTGATGCCGATAGTGCTTTACACACGGCCCATGAACAAGGCAATAATCAGACTTGTTTGTATGTCAGCCATAAATAGATTAGCGCCCGAACTCTTGAAATCTCAATAACAAGGCTTATATAGCGTTTCCCGATTGAATGAAGTACAAATTTGATTGTCATTGCAAATCAATAACTATTTTGTTCCAAATATTATTGCGTTTTTTGTTACAAATTTATTTCTGCCGTTTTTGGAGTGCAATTTTTCGATCCAAATTTATTTTGCGGTTTTTTTTACGTTCCCAATTTATTTTGCGTTTTAGTTTGCTTGACTTATGTCGGGTGGGTAACGTGGTTGCCCACCCTCATCGTCTTTTGTAGGGTGGGTAACGTCTTTATGTAGCCCACCATTTCTTGTCGGGTGGATAACGTCTTTATGTAGCCCACCATTTCTTGTCGGGTGGATAACATCTTTATGTAGCCCACCATTTCTTGTCGGGTGGGTAACGTCTTTATGTTGCCCACCATTTCTTGTAGGGTGGGTAACGTCTTTATGTTGCCCACCATTTCTTGTCGGGTGGGTAACGTCTTTATGTTGCCCACCATTTCTTGTCGGGT
>QNEL01000285.1 GCA_003645185.1 Candidatus Parabeggiatoa sp. nov. 3 | reverse complement strand
TGCTGTAAAAATACCTGTTTATTTGTGCTTCAGTACTTATTATAATATAAGCTCAAAAAATTAATGGGGCCGGCACAAAAACACGCTACCCACCCTACGGTATATTAAAAAAATCTTATATATATTAGAAAAAATCAATCACTTATCTCATCTCTTTATTACTTACATAACAGACTCAATTATAAACTTATGCCCAAAAACAAAAAATCCACCACTTCTCAACCCGATATTCTCAACATTCAAGATCGAATTTCCACCGCACCTTGTGTGCCAGCAATCCGCACCGCTGTCAAGCTTTGGCGAAAAGGGGGATATAAAGGGGCTACTGAAACGACTCGTGAATTATTGAATTATTGGTTTTATACCGATCATCATTTTCGAGCGGGTAATCAATTTCGTTATCACGATGCCCAAAAAGAGGCGATTGAAACACTTATTTATGTTTATGAAGTCAAAAAAGTGCGTCGCCGTAAATCTTTGCTAGAAGATTTTGCTTTTGATAACAAAGACTTACGTTTACCCTCTTATGATGAATTTGCGCGTTATTGCCTTAAAATGGCAACCGGTAGCGGCAAAACTAAAGTCATGGCATTGGCTATCGTCTGGCAATATTTTAATGCGGTGCGTGAAAAGGATGAGCATTATGCCAAAACGTTTCTAATAGTGGCACCCAATGTCATTGTGTTTGAACGCCTTAAAGAAGATTTTATCAATGGCAAAATTTTTAAGACTGATCCCTTATTTCCGCGCCATTTGAAGCTATTTTGGGAAATGGAATGTTATATGCGCGGCGATGCTCAACGCACTCATAGCGATGGCGCGTTATATTTAACCAATATTCAACAATTTTATGAACGTGCTCATGTCTCAAAAGAGGATGAGCCAGCAGAAATAACCGCTTTATTGGGTAATAAGCCTCAAACCCAAAAATTAGAACTCACCGATTTTGCGGAACGTATCGCTCAACATGATGGCTTGCTCATGGTTTTAAATGATGAAGCACACCATACCCATGATGAAGAAAGTGAATGGAATCAAGTCATTAAACGCTTACACAGCAATCGCCCCATTGCGGCGCAATTAGATTTTTCGGCAACGCCCCGTTATACCAAAGGCGGTTTATTTGCCTGGACGATTTCTGATTACCCTTTGAAACAAGCTATTATAGATAATATTGTCAAACGCCCGATTAAGGGCATTTCTAAAATTGAAGAAGCCAAGTCAGAATTAGCCAGCGTGAAATATGAAGGCTTTTTGGTGGCAGCAGTGGAGCGTTGGAAAGAATATCGCCAACAACTTGCGCCGTTAGAAAAAAAGCCGATTGTCTTTATTATGCTCAATAGCACCAAAGAAGCGGATGATGTGGCTGATTGGCTGCGTAAAAAATATGCTGTGGAATTTGGCGATAATAAAACGTTGGTAATTCACACGGATAGAAAAGGCGAAATCAGCAAAAAAGATTTAGACAAGGCTCGTCAATTAGCCCGTGAGGTTGATCATCCTGATTGCCCTGTCAATGCCATTGTCAGTGTGTTAATGTTGCGCGAAGGTTGGGATGTGCAAAATGTCACGGTAGTCGTTGGTTTGCGCCCCTATACTGCTAAAGCGAATATTTTACCAGAGCAAACTATTGGCCGTGGTTTACGTTTAATGTTTCGTGGCAGTCACTTGGGTTATCGCGAGCGTGTTGATATTATTGGTAATCAGGCATTCTTAAAATTTGTGGAAGATTTGGAAAAATTAGAAGGGCTTAAACTGGATACCTTTCAGGTTGGTGAAGACAATCTCAAAATTGATATCATCATGCCTGTACCTGAAAAACAAGCGGTTGATATAGCACTCCCCGAATTAAGCCCTACTTTGGATAGAAAAACGTCGTTAGCCGAAACCATCGCGGCAATCAATGTCATGGATTTTGATACGCCAGTATTGCCCATCAAGGCTAATGAGAAAGAGATTAAACAGTTTATTTATGAGGGCATTGATGCACTCAATCAGAAAAAATTATTTGAGCGCGTTTATGACATTCCAGCCGCCCAAACCCCGGAAGAAGTTATTGGTTATTATGCCCGCTTGATTGCCCAACGGATCAAATTGCCTTCTCAATTTGCCGCCATCGCGCCCAAAGTGCGTGATTTTTTCGCTTATAAAGCCTTTGGTAAAGAAATCAATTTATCTGATAGTGCGGTGATTCAAGCGATGTCAACTAATCTTGCTAATTTTATGGTTACTCAAGCATTTGAAAAAGTATTGCGTCAACAAATCCTTGAAGAAAGACAACCCACGTTGTTAATCGAAGCCAAAATGCTTTCAACAACTCCCCCATTTCCATTTTCACGCTTATTATTGGAATCGGATAAAACCGTTTTTAATTATGTCGCTTGTGACAATGAATTTGAGCGTGATTTTGCTCAATTTTTAAATCGGGCTGAAGACATCATAGCCTTTGCTAAATTACCACAACAATTTGGTTTTAGCATTCAATACACCGATTCACGCGCTAATATTAGACACTATTACCCAGATTTTGTGGCTAGACAAAATGGGCAACATTGGTTAATTGAGACTAAAGGGCGCGAAGATATCGAAGTCAAATTAAAAGATGAAGCGGCACAGTATTGGTGTGATAATGCGATTGAATTAACCGGTATTGATTGGCACTATTTAAAAGTGCTACAATCCGCCTTTGAACAATGGCAACCCAATGATTTTCAAGAATTGAAGATGGGTTTACAGGGTTAGTGTAGATTGAATGGTGGGCAGACGTTTGCCCACTTTACCTAGTTGAAGATTAGTTTACAAGTTTAAAGTAGGTGATTTCAAACCCTTTAAGGTTTTTATTATGAATGATATACACAAAATGATGCAACAGCATGCTGATATTCTCAAGGAAATATCAACTCCTAATGATATTGCTCAAATGGCAAAAGCAATAGATGTAGAGGCATTGAGTAAAGCATTAAGTCCTATGAATGATTTTGCTCAAATGGCAAAAGCAAATGTAGAGGCATTCAATAAATCAAGTTTTATTGAAACGATTAGATTAATTGGTAATCAAAAGGCTTTCGCTGATACTTCTTTGCAAAATAGTATCCATGCTGCAACAAATAACATGAGCGCAATTGCAAGCAGTATAAATGCAGGTGCGTTTATGAAAGAAGAAATGAGCATTACCAAACAACTTCATCAGGTATCAGCCCTTGCGGTGGTAAAACTACCAAAAGTAGAATTTCCAAGTATCGCCGCTGATTATATGAGGGCAATGAACATGGCAATCCAGGAAACAAGAGTATTTGATCACCTTAAACTTCCGGGGGTTGGTATTGCAAATATGGCTTTGGAAAGTACCGCTTTAAAGCATCATACTGATATGTTTCAGAATTTACTGAAACCACTCAGCTATCTTGAAGAATGTGTAAAAAAAATGAACATTGCGGTTATTGGTAGAGATGCTCTTCATATAACAGCATTTTCTGCTATTCATGCGGTTGAAACGCAATTTAGATTTTTTCAACAAGACACGACTCTTGAAGAATCATTTTCAAAAACTCCCCTCTATAGTTCCTTAAATCAGTTTAGTGATTTGAACTTAGAAGATTTTGAAACTGAGGAAGATTGGCATGATGCTTTTTTAGACAAAATTCAAGCATTTTTAGGAACAACAATTGACAATAGTCAAGAATATGCTTTCAGTTTCATTCGTTATATTGCAAAGAAGTATTTGGAGCTACTTTCTATTGCTTTAACTGTCTACTTTTATACACAATCGCCATCACTACAAGATGTACAAGAAATAGGACAAAAAGTGGATGATGTCCGAAGAACACAAATTGAGGAACAAGATCAACGTTTGACAAAAAATGAGGAACAAGATCAACGTTTGACAAAAATGGAGGAACAAGATCAACGTTTGACAAAAAATGAGGAACAAGATCAACGTTTGACAAAAATGGAGGAACAAGATCAACGTTTGACAAAAAAGATTGATAGTATTCTTGAGCTATTGGAAAAATCCAACAATCCACCTATGGAGGAATCGCTCTCATCAGAAGCTCAAGCTCTTTACTATACCATCAATGATGTTGAAGTGAAATCGGAACCAAGTACAACCGCCTCATCCATTGCAGCTTTAGCAATAGATGAATCCATTAATGTTATTGAAAAACAAAATGATGAATGGGTTCAAATTGAGTTTTTTGATTATATTCACTGGGAAATAAGAAAAGGATGGATTCAAACCCATGACGTTGAACCCTTGGTTTTAAGAACAGAAGAAGATGCAAATCCAATAGATGAAGTGGCTACTCCAAGCACTCAACAGTTAGCAGAAGCCAGTAATCGTATTCATAATCGTTATGCAAAAACCTTTCAACGTCTCGCTAAAGAATAATAATCATGGTACCTCATTTTTTAAGCTTGGAATTTGTTTTGGATCAACACCAAATTATGATCGAGAAATATGGTGGTAGTCATGGCATACGGGATATGAATGGATTAGAATCAGCACTCAACATGCCATCAGCATCGTTTGATGGACAATTTCTTCATACTGATTTATATGCTATGGCAGCCGCTTACCTGTTTCATCTCGTCAGAAATCACCCTTTTGTAGATGGAAATAAACGTATTGGCACTTTTGCGGCTTTAGCTTTTTTAGATATTAATGGAATAGAAATTATTACTGAACCAGATGAATTAGCAGATTTTGTTCTTTCTGTAATAATAGATAAGTTGGATAAAGAGAAAATTGCAGACTATTTGCAAAGCCAAACCAATACATTCAACAAATCTAGGTAAAACAAAATGACAGAACTATCTTGGCAAGGTAAATATAATAAAGAGGGCAAAAAAAATGCACCCCTTCGTATTGAATTACCTTTTCAAACCATTGAAACCGTCAACGAATCGGCGCAGGAACGTCAGCAGATTGCTGATTTATTTGCTCAAGGCAAACCGACAAAATGGCGTAACCGTTTGATTTGGGGCGATAAAAAATATGTGTTGCCGGCATTATTGCCCGAATTTGCGGGCAAAATTAATCTGATTTATATCGATCCGCCTTTTGATACGGGTGCCGATTTTTCATTTACGGCTAAAATTCCGCCACATGATCCGAGCGAAAAAGCCAATACGGCCAGTTTTGTCAAACAACCGAGTATCATTGAACAAAAAGCGTATCGGGATACGTGGGGCAAGGGGCTTGATTCTTATTTGCAGTGGTTTTATGAAACTGCGTTGTTATTGCGAGAATTGTTGGCGGAGGATGGGAGTATTTATGTGCATTTGGATTCACATATTGGACACTATGTTAAGTGTGTATTAGATGAAGTATTTGGTGAAGATGCTTTTTTATGTCAGATAATATGGAAAAGAATGGCTGAAAATAGAAAAGCAACAGCAAATAAATGGCTTTCTGTAGATGATATTATTTTAGTTTTCCATAAAAACGGGCATATCTATAATCCAATTTACGTACCATATTCTGAGAAATATAAAGCCCGATTTACTCAAAAAGACGAAAGAGGGTACTTTTTTTGGGATAACATTGGTACTTATTCACAAGAACGTTTAGAAAGGTTAAAAGCAGATGGGAGAGTAAAATTTCCTGATAATCCCAATGCAAAACCAAGAATGAAAAATTATTTACATGAAGGTAAAGGAATTTTAATAGACAATATTTGGACAGATATTTCTCCGGTTAATTCACAGGCTCTTGATGCGACAGGTTATCCCACCCAAAAACCCGATAGCCTCCTAGAACGCATCATCAAAGCCTCCTCCAACGAAGGTGATTTAGTTTTAGATTGTTTTTGTGGCAGCGGCACCACGCCCGCCGTTGCCGAAAAACTCAATCGCCGCTGGATTACTTGTGATTTAGGGCGTTTTGCCATTCATACTACCCGTAAACGTTTATTAAGCAATCCCGATGTCAAACCGTTTATCGTGCAGAATTTGGGTAAATATGAGCGACAACAGTGGATGAGTAGGGAATTTACTAATCCCCAAGATCGTCTTGCCCAAGAAAAAAGTTATCGGCAATTGATTTTAGATCTCTACCATGCCGATAAAATTGACGGTTATACTTGGCTGCACGGTGTAAAAAAAGGGCGTATGGTACATATTGGCTCCATTGACGCGCCCGTTGCTTTCGGTGATGTGAAAAACAGTGTGCAAGAACTCTGGAAAAAGGGGGGCAATAACAACTTAGATATTTTAGGCTGGGAGTTTGCCTTTGAACTCAATGAAACAGCCCGCCAGTTTGCCGCTGCGAATAAAGTCGATTTAGAGTTTAAAAAAATTCCCCGTGAGATGTTAGAAAAACGCGCCGTTGATCAGGGCGATATTAGCTTTTTTGAACTGGCAGCCCTTGATGTCACTGCCAAAGTCAATAAAAAACATCAACGCTTAACCCTCACGCTGAACAATTTTATCGTGCTACCCGATGATATTCCCAAAGACGTGATGCAAGCCATTACCCATTGGAGCCAATGGATTGATTATTGGGCAGTGGATTTTAATTATCACGATGACACCTTTCATAATGAATGGCAAAGTTATCGTACCAAGAAAAAACAGGATATTGATTTAAGCGTTGCCCATTATTATCAAGAAAAGGGAACTTATACGGTTGTCGTCAAAGTCATTGATATTTTGGGGAATGATACGACTAAGTTGTTGGATATTGTGGTAGCTGCCCACCATTAATTTTTGAGAATATTTTTGAGAATATAGCTAACATCAGCATGAACAGTGACAGTTGTTCAAAAAAGAGGTTATCCATAAGAACAAATGGTGGGCTGCAAAAAGACGCTACCCACCCAAGGATATCGTGGTAGCGTAGACTGTTTTGGGGGCAATGAGATTGCCCGCCCCTACATCAATGCTATTAAGTTAAGGGCAGCAGGTAGGCCCTAACCCCGCGTATTTCAAAGCTGTAGGGGCGAACCTGCGTGTTCGCCCAAGCTTAACTCTATGCAAATTAACCATTAAGATAAAATGATGGCACTCAATCAAGAATCTATTCTTTGTCAACATTGTTTTGCTTGGCGTTGTCATCCTGATGACCGTTTTTGTGGTCATTGCGGTGATAATTTGTTACAGGCTTTGGTGAGTATTGAACCGGTTTCAACCATTTATCAGGGGGGGAAGGTGCCGAATCAGGTTACGACGGTTATTCGTAATGTGCGCGGCGGTTTGGGAGGTACCCACTTTTTTTGGCGTAATCAGGCGACTGGGTTTGAAGTGCCTCTTGTTAATTTAGAAACGGAGGCGCTGAATCAACCGAATGAACAGGAAAGTTATGCGACAAATAGTGCTGAATTGGCACTTGATCCGGCCGTGCCTGTTGAATGGTTTCTGATGCATCAAGTGTCTCCTGATAAAGCTTATCGTCGTGCTGTTTTGTCTTGTGCGATTCCTCAACCGCATTTCGCTTTGGATAAATCGGAATGGATTCTCTTAGATCATGAGGGCGTTTTGCCACTGACGTTGCGCCATGACAGTGGCGGGCGGGCGATGGTGGAAAATATTGTCGTGAGTGCGTATGAAGGAGTCGCCTTGAATTTGCCTGTGCTTGATCCTGCTCTTTTTCCCTTTAGCTTGTCTGAAGGAGAAGAACAGGTTTTGCATTTGCCTTTGACTGATGAATTGTTACGTGTCTTGCAAGGGCGGCCTCTGGGCCTTGAACTGGTGTTGGCGGTGCATATCAAATATCTTGCCCAACCCATTGATTTGCCTTTAAAACTCAGGGTGCCGATTCCGGCGCGTCCAAGATTGAAATTGCCTGAGCAAGTGAGGGCTTTACAAGGGCGTTTGTTACGTTTACTGGTGCCCGTTGAAAATCAAGGGGGAGAAAGTTGTCGCCTTAAAAATGTGCAAGTCAAAATCCGTCTTGGGCCCAAAAAACTGTGTAGTGGTGCTTCACAGTCATCGGTGCAGGGAGAATGGCTCCCTGCCGGAAAAACGCATACCAGTTTGGTTCAAATGGAATTGGTTGATAATGAGCAAGATCAACCCCTTGCGGCAAGACGTTATCAATGCGATGTACAACCGGTGTTGGTAGAGGATGATTTGGAAACGCCTAAACAAACGATTGAATTGACAATTTGCGCGCCCAAACCCTATACCGGTACGGTTGCCATTGATTTTGGCACGACGGCTACTGCTGTCGCTTATCATCCTAAAGGTAAAGCGGGACAAAGTCCGATGCCGTTGTCTTTGTCCGATCAAGATCATTTTATCCCGACGGCTATCGCATACTATTTGAATGAAAAAGACGAGTTGCAATATTGTATTGGCGATGATGCGATTGCGTTATTAGATAATGATCTGATATCGGATCGGGTTTATTTGGATAATCTGAAATGGCAACTGGATAACACGGAACCGGTATTATTGCCAGATGGCAGTGATAAGCTTTGGGAAGATATCGCGGTTGATTATCTGAAAAGGATTAAAGAAATTATTGAAGAAGATAGCGATATTGTTGCCGTTGTTGAACAGATTGCGATTACTCAACCGTCTCGTTTTCATCCCTTACTGACTAGGGCCTTAAATCGGGCTTATTTTAAAGCGAAATTCAAACCCTTAGCGGTTTCGTTAGGCGATAAAATACAGTCCAACATAGCAGAAAGTTGGCCTTCTTTGATCACTTGCTTACCTTTGCATGATCTGAAAAGCTTTCAAAATGATACTGTCGGTTATCAAGTCTTAGGCGATAGCACATTGATTGGCCGACATGCGGTATTGACTTATGATGTGGGTGGCGGTAGTACCGATATCTCCTTGTTTTTAATCGCAATTGAAAATATGGCGACGATGCAGATTACGGAATTGGGGACAGATGGTACGGGCAAAGAGGATCATTTTTTTGGCAACGGTTTTTCCGCTTTACTGTTTAAACACCTGTGGCCGGCTTGTGAAACGTGGCTAACCAGACAAGGCCATGATCCTAGCCAATTTCCGATCAGCTTGCCTTGGGAACGCCTACGGCCGGGGGCTGATCAAATCATCGCTCGTCAAAATGGGCGACGCTGTGCCGCTTTTATACTGAAACATCTTCAAGGCGATAGTGGCCCCTTTGAACAAATTAATCTACGTTTAAGGAATATTGGCATTTGGGATGATCTGGAAAATGAGGAACTGGCCAATATTATGAATGAGATTCAAGAACAATTTGATCGCCATTTGACTCAAGGGAAGCTGACATTAGAAGGTTTATATGGTTCAGCTGTGACGATACCCAGCGGCCATTATAATCAAGGAAATGGCTTGTCTCTGAACTTTGAAGGCTTCATTAAAGACTTTATTGAAAGCTGTTCCTCTCCGATGTTTAAACGTTTGCAACGTTTATTGCATCATTCTGAAGTGAGTGATTTAAAAGTCTATTTACTGGTGAGTGGGCGCGGTGCCTTTTTTCCATTGGTTGGCAGTATGCTATGGGCCCATCAAGAACGCCACCTAAACAAAAAGGAGGGCAAAAAGGAGAATCAAAAAGTGGAACAAGTGCGCGTCGATCCAAATTTTGCGAAAACCATCGTTTCTCAAGGGGCCTGTTATCTGGCAAAACTACCCAATGTTGCGCCTGGCATTAGCTTCATTCCTCGGCATCTTCCTTCATTATGTGTACAAGGCGATCTCGATCCCAACACGGGCATTCCACAACTCATACCTCTGTGTAATGGCTTGCCCGGCCCTGCTGATAGTTGGCAAGTTGCTCCCTATCCTCTTCGCCCAGGCTATCGCCTAATCCATTTCAACTTTTATCTCAGCACACATAACAAGGCCGTTTTATCGGATGAGGATAAGCATCTGACAGAACTCAGTCAAGAACTGGAATTAGAACCTGAAACTGCCGAAAAGGCCCATATCATGGTTAAAGCCAAAGCGGAAGACTGCTTAGAAATCTATCTCGGTAAGCCTTCTGATATGAAGCAAACCGATTATGATAGCTGGGAAAAGCATTTGTTAGGGCATTATGAAATCACGCCTGGTGCGTGTAGTTAATCTAATCAGGAGTACAACGGATGACGGGGATAAACGGATTAAAACCATAAAGACTTCTATTTGTAATGGTATTCAAACCATCCATGTCTCATAAATAGACTTGTTCCTAAATAAACGTCAGTCA